>JAYEGQ010000294.1:0-7933 GCA_034659095.1 Thermotogota bacterium | reverse complement strand
TCGATCGGTGAATCCACTTTCTCCGTCATCATGAAATACGTCATGCCCAACGCCATCCCCACCGCTATCATCATGATTTGTATCATGATGCCAACAGCACTTATCGCCAGCGCAACGTTAAGCTTCCTTGGCGTTGGTGTACAGCCCCCAAGTCCCGACTGGGGATCCATGATCGCAGCCGGCAGGGTTTATCTGCTTAGAGCCCCCTGGATATCCACATCCGCAGGTCTCGCCATCATGTTCACAGTTCTGGGATTCAACTTCATCGGCGACGGGCTCAGAGATGCACTTGATCCCACGACGAAGAGAAATTAAAGGGGTGCTGAAATGAAAAATCTAATTGAGATAGACAAACTGAAACTATCATTTGACACCGAAGAGGGAAAAGTTGAAGCCTTAGATGGCATCAGTTTTAATATACAAGAGGGCACCTTTCACGGCCTGATTGGCGAAACGGGATGCGGCAAAAGCATCACCGGAATGTCCATCATGGGGCTGCTGGATAATAACGCCCTCATTGAAGACGGACAAATCCGATACAAGGGCAGAGATCTACTGAAACTATCAGAAAAACAGTTTCAAAATGAGATCAGGGGAAACGAAATTGCCATGATCTTTCAGGATCCCTCTTCCTCTCTGGACCCTGTTTTCACTGTTGAAAATCAAATCAAAGAGGTCGTGAGGATGTACTCAAAGGCTGCAAAACCCCAATTCAAAGAAATTGTGGTTCAGCAGTTGAAAAACGTCAAACTTCCCGATGCCGAGCAGCTTCTATATAAATATCCCCATCAGCTTTCCGGGGGTATGAAACAACGTGTCATGATCGCCATGATGTTGGCGTGTAACCCGTCACTGTTGATTGCCGATGAACCCACAACGGCTTTGGATGTTTCCATACAAGCTCAGTTCCTGAAAGTCATTCGAGAACTGAAAGAAGAATTCAACATGACGGTATTGTACATCACTCACAACCTGGCCGTAGTCAGTGAAATCTGCGACCGGGTTTCGGTCATGTATGCGGGAAGGATTGTGGAAACGGCTACGGTCCAAGACCTGTTTAAAGACCCTCAACATCCGTATACTTACAAACTGATTCACTCTGTACTGGGTGTGGAAAATACATTAGACGAACTGGAAGAGATTCCCGGTTCCGTTCCCAAATTGATCAACCCGCCTAAGGGTTGTCGATTCCATCCCAGATGCGAAGAACGTATTGACATTTGCGATAAAGAAATCCCAGAAATCAAAGAAATCAAACCCGGACACACCGTCGCGTGTCATAGAAGGTGATTGACTATGAGTGAAAAGATAATCCAAGTTAAACGCTTGAAAAAATACTTTGAAAGCCCCAGAGGAGATGTGAGGGCTGTCGATGATTGTTCCTTTGACATCTACCGGGGAGAAACCTTTGGACTGGTGGGTGAATCCGGTTGTGGAAAATCCACCTTGATCCGTACCATTCTCAGACTGTTAACCCCCACTTCCGGTGAGATTTGGTTTAAAGGGGAGAACATCGCCGAATGGCCTCATAAACAAGTGAAGCCCTTGCACAAACAGATGAGCCTGGTGTTCCAAAACCCTCATTCTTCGTTAAATCCAAGGATGACGGTTTTTGATACCCTTTCAAGGCCTTTTAAAATACACAAGCTGACAAAAAGCAAAGAAGAAACCACCATCCAAATCGTCAAACTCCTTCAAACCATGGGCCTTCAAGCCGAGCACATGATCCGATTTCCTCATGAGTTGAGTGGAGGCCAAAAACAAAGAATCGCTGTCGCCAGGGCACTGGCCGTTGAGCCGGACATCATCTTCCTTGACGAACCCACTTCCGCGTTGGATGTATCAGTACAGACCAAGATTTTGAAGTTGCTTGAAAAAATCAAAAAAGAAAGACAACTGACCTACTTTTACATCTCCCATGACATTAACCTGATCCGAGTCGTTTCAGACAGAATCGGGGTCATGTACCTGGGTAAAGTCGTTGAACTGGGAGATGCCTCGGCAATTTTCAAAGAAGCAAAGCATCCATACACTGTCGGGTTATTCAAATCCGTTCCCGAACCCGATCCGGACAAGAAGATTGACGAGATGTCCCTGACCGGGGAAGTGCCAAGTCCCGTTAATCCCCCGGAAGGCTGTAATTTCAACCCCAGATGTCCTCATGCCTTTGACAGATGCTACAAAGAAGAACCGGAACTTAAACAGTTGAATGACGGCAGATTTGTTGCCTGTCATCTTTACGACAAGTGAACACAAAACATTTCATTAGGAGGGATTTTTGTGAAGAAACTCAGAATTACATTATTGATCTCGTTGTTGATCCTGCTAACCGTAAGTTTTGCATTTGCACAGAGAGACACCGTCGTTATAGCGATGAAGGGCGAACCATCCAAACTGAACCCCATCGTGTATCAGGACACCGAATCCAGTTTGATATTCGCTTCAATAAGTGATCCGCTCGTTGAGTTAACACCGGATGGAAATTACACATCTGAAGGCGCGGTCATCGAGAGTTATACCCTTTCAGATGATGGAAAGGTTTACACATTCCATTTGAAAAAGGGTATCAAATTCCATAACGGAGACGACATGACCGCAGAAGATGTTGCGTTTACTTACGAATCATTCATGGATGAAACACTCGGTTCACCTCACAACAAGTATTACAACGATATCGAAGAAGTCGTTGTTGTGGATGATTACACAGTGGAAATCCATCTTAAAGATGTCAACGTTTCATTCCTGACCAACGCAAGACTCAGAGGAACCATCCTGCCAAAAGACTACATCGAAGAAGTAGGCTGGCAAGGTTATGAAGCATTTCCTGTAACAACAGGACCATACAAGTTTGTTGAACATCTTTCCGGACAAAGAATCGTCCTCCAGAGATTTGAAAATTATTGGGGAGACAAACCCAGCATAGAATTTGTCAGCTACAGATTCTTCCCGGAAATGACATCCGCTGTCATGGCTCTTCAGGCGAAACAAATCGACTTCATCGCCGAATTGCCAGCCGATGAATACTTGGCACTAAAAGATATGCCCGGAATGGGCTCCGGAATTTATCCAAAGTTTGAAGACCATAGAATCTGCTTCAACAAAAGGCCCGACAGTGTATTCGCAGACAAAAGAGTCCGACAGGCTGTAGCATACGCCATCAACAGATACGAACTCATCGCCCTCACAAGGGGAGACTTGGCAATTCCTGCACAGGGAAGAGTTCCAAGCTTCCACGAAGCCTTTGCATACGATGCACCAACATACGAACAGGACCTTGCCAAAGCAAGAGAACTTCTGGCAGAAGCCGGTTATCCTAACGGATTTAAAACTGCTATCTACGCACCATCGGGCTATCAGGAAAGAGTTTTGGAAGTCCAGCAGATCCAGAGACAGCTGGCACAAATCGGTATCGAATGCGAAGTTGTGGCCATCGAATGGGGAACCTATCTTGATGTAACAGCAGAAGGAGAAGCCCCCATGTTCAGAGAAAGATGGTCAGCATCTTCACCATCACCATTCAGTTTTGTAGAAAACTGGTGGACCGAATCCAGCTGGAACTCCATATTTGGAACCTATTCCAATCCTGAAGTAGACAAACTCATATCACAAATCACAAAAGAAACCAACGAAGCAAAAAGATGGGGACTCTATAGAGAAGCCCAAAAGATCGCCATGGAAGACGTAGCCTGCTACCCACTCTATTGGCCAATCAACGGCGTCGTCTACAACGATGAAGTCAACATCCCGGAAGAACTGTTCAACATCTTCCTCAGACCGATCTACCACGTAGACAAGTGGAGTTTCTAAATTTCTAAGATAATGGATGTTTCTAGCTTACGCTTAGCGTAAGCTAGAAACTCCAAGCTCAATGTTCTCTTTGAGCAATTGTAGGGGAGGGCCCACGTGCCTTCCCGTGCTTTATATAGAGTCAGAAATTTCACTGACCTTGAAGTATTTTCCATTCGAGAAAAACTGAACCCGCTTTCGTAGGGGCGGACCGATGTGGGGTCAAAAAAAGCATTGACCTTGGAGTATTTTGCCTTTGGCAAAAACTCCATGCTCCCCTACAAAAAAACATTTTAAAACTCAAAAAACAGGAGGCAAAATGACAAAGCAAAAACAAACTCTCAAGCAAACCATAACAGAAAATCTCGAAGACCTCTTCGCACTGGCAAAAAAAATGAAAAACAATCCCGAATTGGGATTTAAAGAATACAAGGCATCCGCCTGGCTCACCGAATACCTGGAAAGCAAAGGCTTCACCGTGGAAAAAGGCATTGCCGGTCTTGAAACAGCCTTCAAAGCCACATACGATCTTGGCGGAGAAGGACCCAACCTCGCATTCCTATGCGAATACGACGCACTCCCGGGAATCGGCCACGGATGCGGACACAACCTCATCGGTCCTCAAAGCATCGGGGCAGCAGTGGCTTTGTCTCAAATGGAAGGACTTAGCGGAACCATCACCGTCCTGGGAGCTCCCGCAGAGGAAACGGGAGGAGCAAAAGTCATTCTCGTAGAAAAAGGCGTATTTGAAGATGTGGACTTCGCCATGATGGTCCATCCGGCAACCCATAATCTCTCTTATTCCACATCCTTTGCAATTGACGCCATCGAATTTACCTATCACGGCAAAACATCCCACGCCGCAGCTGCACCTGAACTGGGTGTGAACGCCCTGGACTCCGTTATCCAATTGTTCAACGGCATCAACGCCCTGCGTCAACATCTAAAAGACGACGTCAGAATACACGGCATCATCAACGACGGTGGACAAGCCCCAAATATCGTTCCCGACAAGGCATCCGCACGCTTCTATTTCCGGGCAAAGGAAAGATCATACTTAAATAAGATGTTCAAAAAAATCCTCCGCATCGCCGAAGGTGCAGCCCTCATGACCGGTGCATGGATGGAATGGAAAAACTACGAACTCTCCAACGACAACCTGATGCCCAACAAAAAAATGGCCAACACATTCCAAGACAACATGAAAGCCCTGGGCATCGAAGACATCGATCCACCCCAAGATGGAAAAGGCTCCTCAGACATGGGAAACGTCAGCCACGCCGTACCGGCCATCCACCCATACATCGCCATCGCAGAAAAAGACGCCTTCAACCCCCATTCAGTAGAAGAAGCAAACGCCACCGTCAGCGAAGGCGGCAAACGCGGCCTATTCAGAGCCGCCACCTGCCTGGCCTGGACAGCCTATGACATATTCACAGACCAAAAGCTCCAAAAAGAAATCAAAGAAGAATTTAAAGCCGCCACCAAATAAACAGAGACAGAACAGAGAGGGGACAGGTACACTGATTAAGGAATTTGTCTTTTAATTCCGTGTATCAGTGTACCTGTCCCTCTCTGGTTTTGGCATGAATATCTCCCTATAACTCATTTTTTCGCAGTTTTTCAAGCTGTTTCAACAATCGCCTTTTTTTCTTCAGTTCTTTCTAACTTCAATCACGTCTTTTTAAGCTTTTTTATTGTTTTTCCCTGTCTTTTTTCCAACATACAACTAAAGGCGTTTTCTTATGGTTGCGGCTTTCTCACCTTTTCGTTACCTCAACTAACCTCTCATATATGCCAGGGTCTTCGTGTTGTTTCCGAAGCCCGAAAATTCCTTCGTTCAGTCTTTTCAGTAACGGTGAGTTTTTTCACTCGGTTCCAGAGTCATTCTTTCGAATGCTCCAATGTTCGGTTATGCCTGCGTTTTTGTCTATTAGCTCAGTGATCCGATTTTCTTCTGCGTTGGAACGTTCACTAAGGTCGTGCTGCTGTTGGAGTTCTACCTGCTTCGCTTTACTCTATGAAATGGTGTCTCATACTTGGTTCCGGAGTCGTTGCTCTTGGGGGACAGGCCAGACTACCATTCGGTTGTTTACGCCAAGTCGTTCGCGGGGCGTTTGCGCTCTTTTGTATAATAGTCGTAGATTTCTCGAAATGCATCGTTGGTTCCGATGAGTACAATGGCCGCTTTGTAGAGAATGGTTTCTATGAGTTTGCGCCCCATTTTGCTGCTTTTTTCTTTTCCATGCATTTTCCCCGATGCTTTCGAAGTGATCGCATAGCCGGCCAGTTTTTGGATTTGTTTGGGACTGTTGTAATGGCGAATGTCTCCTATTTCGGAAAGGAACGTTCCCGCTATCACGGGGCCGATTCCTTTGATGGTCATGAGCAGTTGGGCTTCGGGGAGTTGTTCCAAGAGTTGCCGGATCTTTTCTTCGGTTGCGTGCAATTCTTCTTGATTGCTTTCGTATTTGTTGATCAGTGTTCTGAGTTTGTATGCTGCCGCTTCGCTGTCGCGTTTTATCCCGATACTGGTTCGGGCTAGGTTGTAGAGGGCTTGCGCTTTTTGATGGCCGTAATTGTTGATCTGTAGGTCTTGCCATACCTGTTGAATGCCTTCGGGGCCGGCAGCTATGAGTTTTTCCAAGGTACCAAAGTGTTTAAAGGCCGCCAGCATTTCTCTCACACCAATCAGTTCTTTTAATTCGGCGTATATCCCTGTTTTAGGCCGAGTGGAGGGGCCGTATCTGCCATCTATCGTTAATTGACTGATGATGAGGGCGTCTCGGGGGTCGTTCTTACTGCTGTCATTTCCCATGATTTCACTGTTTCGCCGCACTTCCCGTCCATTGACAATGGCCACTTCTATCCCCAGGCGTTCCAGGTATTCTTCAAAGACGAAGTAATAGCTTCCGGTGGGTTCCATGGCTACCAAGACATCATTCGCTCCCGTTTGTTTGAGCGCTTTTTGTACCCATCTAAGAAATTTTTCAAACCCTCCTTTTTTGTTCTGGAACCCCAAGCCCTTTCGAACGGTTTGCTTTCGCCAGTTGACGACTTGTGCATAATGCTTGTCTTTGGCAATGTCTACTCCGATGACTAAGGTCTTTTCGCTGATCCTTTTAATTTTTTCGTTTTACGTGGCATAATTTTGGTACATGGTATAACCTCCCTATTTTTTTGTGTGGTTTCATTATATAGGGAGGTTTTTATTTTTTCAGCAAGCCCTAATATAAACCTTAAAAATCATTGTTGACGATGAGCTGTTAAAAAAATATAATACCAAACAATTGGAACTCTTTTTAAAAAAGCAATAAAATTAGAAGAAGAATTGCTTCAGGAAATGATGCAAATCAGCGAAACAAGTTTGAATTTTTGAGATAACGAAATGGATGATGAGGCTTGGAAGGTAATATCTTGGCGGAAATAATATCGGGTTAAATATCACACTTCCTTTTTACAAAGAATCAATATCCCATTTTCTTTTAACCGTTCTTTTGTTCCTTTCGTATAACCCGTTTCTGAGTAGGTCATGAATATGGAATGCGGTTCCTCAACTTTAAGAGCCATTACAATTTCAATCCATCTGTCGGCATCTCGCTTCCCATACTTTTCCTTTTTATTTTTGATATCAATGTAGATCCTTGTTTGAGTCGGTTTTTTTGCAGTTATTAGCAAATCTATTTCATAGGTTTTCAGACCTATTTTTTTGAAAACCCTTTCCTCTATCTTTTCCGGATGTATGGTTATTTTTTGACCGTGTTCTGTCAGATTGTTCAATTTGAAAGGCCGTTTCAGTTTTTCTTTGATCAAGAATTCTTGGTATTTACCCTTGAGATTATTGTCTTTACCCATTGCGCTTCTTATTTCTTTCGTTATATTTGGAACAAAATGATCGATTTCCTTTTGATACATATTACGAAAGACCAATTCGTAGGTTTTGTCTTCGGTAATTTTATAATCAAAATGACTTTTCCCGTGGGATATCAGGTCTCCACCGATCAAGGCTTCCAATTTTTTCCCCAGCGCTTCATCTGTGTAGGGGAGGTTTAGGTCTTTTTTGATTTGATCTCTTGTCCTTTCTTTCCCTTGGTTAAACAAGTAAAGCATAATGCGTTTAGAGTTGATTTTATTGACAGTATGAAAT
>JAYEGQ010000293.1:0-1559 GCA_034659095.1 Thermotogota bacterium | reverse complement strand
TTAAATTTACTATATTTGATGATTAATTAACCTATATTGTGAAGCATTGACCGTATTTGTACGAATTTTAAAATGGGGAGGGTGTTATTATTAAATGAGTTTTGTTTCATGTTAAGAAAAACCAATGCCAACGCATATTTGGTATATTTGTAAGCACACATCCTTCAGCTTGCAAAAAGCCACAGTTTTGTTGTATTTTGAATATAGTACCAAATTTTGAATTGCAATTTATGTTAAAAGAAATTTAGAAAGTATAGAATAAAAATGTATTTTTGTTATTTAGATTTAGATAACAAAATTATTCATGAAATCATTTGAACAACAAATCGTTAACTTGAACTTTACATTTATAGACAGTAATGAGGTTAATGGTGTATTGTTGACAAATGATTATGAAAACATCAACCCTGATGTTGCTACTCCTGACATCCTTTTTGCACTTGAAACAGCAAAAAGGAAATTTAATGCTGATGCTGTGTATTTCAGGCATTTTTCTGATGGAAGAGGAAGCGTTCCCCAACTATATTTGTTTGATTTTACCCATAAATCCATAACATCTGAAGATAAAAACCGTATTCATATTCAAATGTGGAATGGCTATCAGGTACCTGCTTATATAATTATTGAAAAATCATCAGTTAGCATTTTTGACTCGAGAAAAAGACCAAAAGAAAGCAGGGATGATTATGCAGAAGAACTTTTAACCTTTACTGGTAAAAGTATCAAAGAATTCCGTGCAAAAGACTTGGATACTGGTTTGTTTTGGGAAGAAAGAGATGAGAAAAAGGATTTTAGGTTTGAAGAATCCGCAACCCGCGATTTGATAAGAGGTCTTAAAGATGTCCATCGAGATTTTCAAAAAGAATCGGGATTAGATAAACATGTTGCCCTTAAACTTTTAGTACAAAGCTTACTAATTATGTATCTTGAGGAAAGAGATGAAAAAGGGCAAGTGGATATTTTGCAGGGACTTATTTTAAGAGGCATTTTCAATGCTCTAACTTTTGCGACACCATTAGAGCTGGCAAAATACTCGAATTATTAGACCAATTAGCCGAAGATTTTAACGGACAAATATTTGGATGGGATAAAAATAATGAGATTGAAGAGCGTGAAGCTATCCAAGAAACGAATGTTAAGATATTGGCAGATTATCTGGATGGCAAAAGTAAAGACAAACAGTTTGTAATATGGCGTTTGTATTCATTTTCTCATTTACCGGTGGAAGTAATAAGTTCAGTTTATGAGGAATTGCTTACTGATGATAAGGATGTTGTATATACACCGGAAATGATTGTGAGCACTATGGTAGATGAGTGCATGCCTTTAAAACAACCAAAGGACAATTTTAAAATAATCGATGTTAGTTGTGGTTCGGGAATTTTTCTTGTAAAAACCTATAAACGCATTGTGCAATGGTGGAGATACAATGAATTGGATTGAAGAGCTTTCACAAAATAACAGTGATACAACAATTGATTGGTCTGATAAAAAGGAAATATTGTGTAAGATAGAATCATTTCCTTCTGTTGAGAAATTAAACTCTATGCATCAAAGAA
>JAYEGQ010000292.1:0-1559 GCA_034659095.1 Thermotogota bacterium | reverse complement strand
TTTTTATAATATCACCCTTATTGACAAATCTTTTTTGGCTTTGAACACACGACTTCAAAGTGGGGATTTAACGGAAAAAGATTACGATTTTTTGATTTGCAGTTTTGTATCCCGGCGACAGATCGTCGAGATCAGAAACAGTATCCTGATCATTTTAATCATCGTCATCAGTCTGATTACCCTTCTCTTAATTGTTTTAACAAGTTATTACGGTAAAATGATTATCAAACCTATCAATCGCCTCATCCAAGCAACGGGAAAAATTGCCCGCAAGCAATTTAATGAAAAAATACATTTAAAAACGGGAGATGAGTTTGAAGTTTTGGGTAATGCCATCAACACCATGGCCCAATCCTTGGAAGAGAGGGATATTGAACAAAAAAAGTTCTACGAAGCCGTCTCCCATGACATTAAGACCCCCTTGACCGTTATCAGCGGCTATGCACAGGGGTTGAAAACAGACATCTTTAAAGACAAGGATCAAACCCTGGATAAAATCATTGAAGAATGCCAGGAGCTGAAAAAACAGCTGGAAAATGTGATTTTTCTCAGCAAACTGGATACGGTCAAAGAGTCCTACAAGTTTGAACAACTTGAGATGAACAATCTGATCATCGAATCGCTGAATAACGTTGAAAGCCTGATCATCCTGGATGAGATCGATGTGGACTTTACACCTGTAACAGACATCCTTTTTAAGGGTGACCGGCAAAAACTCCTCAAGGCCTTTGTGAATATACTGACCAACTGCATTAAATACACTTCTGACTTGATCATCATCAAGGTTGAAAAAAAGAAATCAACTGTTTGTGTAACGATTCAAGATAATGGCCCCGGATTCAGTGATGAAATTCTACAAAACGCCTTTTCCAGAGATTATATCGGTGAAAAGGATGGAACAGGCATCGGCCTGTCCATTGTCAAACGTGTGATCGAAGGCCATCAGGGAACCCTTTCTTTAGAAAATGATCCTTCCCTGGGAGCCATTTACCGCATTCAACTTCCTCTTTGAAAAACTGCCACAGATTTGCCACATTTTTCACATAAAAATCCCATCCCGGCTTGTTATCATCATGACACATCGAGAGATGAAAATTTATGCGAGGTGAACAGTATGAAGAAATGGATTGTGTTAAGTTTGGTGGCCGTACTTTTAATGACGGGAGTAGCTTTTGCAGAAACAAAGGTTGACACGGACAAAGAAGAAAGAGCGGAGCAAGTTGAAATGGATAGAGATGAGGCACTGAGAATTACCGCTGAAATTCTGGGGATGACTGTTGAAGATCTCGGGTTATTGCCGGAAAAAATGGAGAAGAAAGAAAAAGAAGATACTGAAAAAGTAACGGCTGAAAAAGAGAAAAGCAAAATGAAGGAATCTGTTGAATCATCAAGAGAAGAGATCGACAATGCCTTTAGAATTACTGCACAAGCAATGGGTATTTCGTTAGATGATCTGAGAATGATTGCCGAAAAGACTGAACAAAAAGAGATGAAAAAAGAAGATGAGTGGACAGTTAAAGCATTTGAAATCACCGCGAAATCAATGGGGATGTCCGTTG
>JAYEGQ010000291.1:0-7995 GCA_034659095.1 Thermotogota bacterium | reverse complement strand
AATGGACGAATCCTTCCAAAGGAGTAGGAACCGGAAACAGTAAGATTGCCTATGGGCTAGAGACGCTGTGGAAGGAACCGAAGTAACCCAACAGAAGAACCGGAAAACCTGAAGGGGACAATACAGAGATGAAACCGGAACTCTGTCACACTATTATGTGTGATATTATTTACCAGGAGCCGTATACGTGGTCCGTACGTACGGTTCTGTGAGAGGGATAATGACTGGGGGATACCTTGGTCATTACCCTACTCGATCGTCTCTATTTAAGGTGTTTTCACGTTTTTGTATGGGCGGACCGGTGTGTCCGCCCGTGAGTAAGATATCGTTTGATTTTGAGAAAACGACTACGAAATTACCCTTTTTGCAGTGGAATCATATACATCATATTTTTCTTTTATCTGTTGAGGTAATAAAGCATATTCGACCCAATTGTCCCCTTTCAATTTTAACAATACTGTCAGTTTTAATTTTTATTAATATTCTGAATAAGATAAATTGAGCATGAAACAAAATAACCACTCATTAATATCATAGTAGAAAATCCCACTATTTCAGTAATTTTTTCTTTCACTGGGTAATTGATTAAGTAAACTAATCAATCATAACCTGATACTTAAACTGAAAAACTTCAATCATAAAAAAAAGAACGGACTCTAATGCGAGCTCCGTTCTTTTTATACCGTGTCGTTAGAAGCGGTTAGGCTTCTCATACTGGCTCCTGTGGAGGGAATTGAACCCCCAACCCTGCGGTTAACAGCCGCATGCTCTGCCGATTGAGCTACACAGGAATGTCTGCAACGTCAAGAATTCTAACAGTTTTTATTGAAAATTTCAAGTTTTTCTTTGTAACGTTTTATTTAACATTTGATTCTAACCCTTCTTATTGGATAGAATACTGAAAGTTATCGAAATATCTGTTATAATTACAGAAAATAAGGGGGGGGGAGATCATGTATCCTGCGATAAAGATCAACTTGAAAAATATCAAAAGTAATGCTCAGTTTTTAAAAGAATTATGCGGACAAAAAGGAGTTGAGGTTGCTGCAGTTACAAAAGTGGTTTGTGCCAATCCGGATATTGCAAAAGAGCTTTTGAATGCGGGCATTACCATGCTGGCAGATTCAAGAATGCAAAATATTATTAAACTAAGAAATGCCGGTATAGATGCTCCTTTGATGCTCGTCAGAATACCGATGATGACTGAAATTCCACAATTAGTCGATTATGTGGATTATTGTTTGATTTCTGACAATGATGTATTAAAGGAAATCGTTGATAAGAAAGGGAAAAAGAACACAAAATTCATTTACATGGTCGATGTAGGAGATTTGAGAGAAGGCGTTTGGTTTGAAAATGCACGTCATGAAATTGATCAGGCGTTTGAGATTGCAGGCGAAAGGCTGATTGGTCTCGGAACAAACTTGGGGTGTTTTGGAGGGGTAATTCCGAGTCCTGAAAACAATCAGAGATTGTTGGATATTGCAAACGAATACAAATTTGATATAATATCAACAGGTAACACAGCCGCATTACCATTGATTGAAAATGGTTCTCTTCCTGTGGGAGTCAATCATTTCAGACTGGGAGAGGCGATCATGTTGGGTACAGATGCTACCGGTAGCCGAAAGGTCCCGGGAACTTCACAGGATACATTTACACTGGAATGTGAAGTCATCGAATGTGATGAAAAGCCCTCTATCCCCATTGGCAAAACCGGAAGAGATGCTTTCGGTGGATCCCCACAGTTTGAAGATAAAGGATGGCGCAAGCGAGTTATTTTAGGAATAGGTGGACAGGACATTGACCCAACGGGGATTTTCCCGATGAGTCAATGTATGGAAGTACTCCATGCCAGTAGTGATCATACCATTGTAGATGTCACCGATTGCGAGCAAAATTTTAAAGTTGGAGATGTCATTCGTTTTAGAATGTCCTACAGTGCATTGTTAAGGGGTATGACTTCACAGTATGTATTTAAGGAATTTATGGTATAATAAATTATGAGTAAACTGAGTAACCATTTGAAAGGGGGAAGTTTTTAATATGAAAAGATTTTTGGTGACAATTGTCATTGTCTTATGTGTGGGGGTTCTCGGATTCGGACAATTACCGTTAAGTGACGTTCCGGCAAATCATTGGGCGTATGAAGCGGTTAAATATCTGCTTGAAGCGGGAATCGTAAGCGGAATGCCTGATGGTACATATCAGGGAAATCAACCTGGTACAAGGTATCAGATTGCAACTTATATTTACAGAACAGTTGAGTATTTGAAATCATCATTGCCTTATTTGAGGGCAGAAGACCTGGCCGGTTTTTCCAAAGAACTGGACTCGATCAGAGCGCTTGTAGATTCAGTGGCTCAAAATGCAGAGAATATCGGAAGTCAATATCAGAAACTTCAGGCGCAAATTAGTGCTATGTCTGGAGATTCGGGAGAGGTAAGTTCTTTAAAGACGACTTTATCTTCTCATGATTCCAGACTGAATTCTCTGGAAAACATGCAAAGCTCTTTAAGAAATGATGTTAGTTCACTTCAAGGAACAACTTCGGGTCTCTCAAGCAAGGTTTCAAGCTTAGAAACTCAAATCAGAGGATTTGATTCCGATATTGCAAGTGTTAAAAACAGTGTGACTTCTATGAATCAGAATTTCTCAGATTACGACAGACGTGTAAAAAGTGTGGAAAGCTTGCTTGGCGGAGTCAATGTTTTGGAATTGAAAAGCACCGCATCCAGAAACTCCGATACTATTTCTACCATGCAGGGAAATCTGAACAACATGTCCTCAATGGTTGGATCATTGGAAGACAATACCGCTTCAAACGCTTCAAGATTGGGTACCTTAGAATCATCTCTATCCGCACAAAAACTACAGGTCAGCAACATGACCAAGAGTTTTGATTCATTGGGAACACAGGTTGAAAACATGTCAGCCGATTATGAAAGTTTTAAAGGCGATATCTTGCCAAAGGTTTCAAAGAACAGCTCAGATGTTCTTACAAACTCCAGAAAGATCCAAGAACTTGATCTCAAAATCGATGCAACCGCTCAGGAATTAAACGGGAAATTGGGTTTACCAACTTGGCTTGGAGTTGGTGGCGTTGTACTTGGAGCAGCAGGCATAGGATTTGGAGTATATACTTATCTACAGCTGACAAATGTTATTAAGCTGAATGAATTAGTCACAAAACCTGAGTAAAGAAACTTTTGAAACATATATTAATTTTAAAACAAAGGTGATCTTTATGGGCACCTTTGTTTTTTTAGTCTTTTTCTTCTAATCAAAAAAGCCTCTGCTTTCGCAGAGGCTTTTGAGTAATAATTTAGCATCCCCATTTTCATGTAATCAATTCAAGAAATTCTCTTTCGTTTAATCGAATCATTCATCTCATCAAGTCAGGTTTTTTCATCGTGTCGTCGTTTGTTTTCTCTTATCGTGTCGTTACTCTCACTTACGCACATATGATATTACATGGACTATGGTTCAAGTCAACAGTCGTTTCAATGATTTTCCTGTAAATTCTTATTAAAAGGTGGAGTGTGGTCCATGTTCATTTTTATTATTCTTATTAGATAGTTTCATTTTTTTGTACTCATAGGTATCAAACAATTTTTCTCTAATAAAACACGTTACTTTGATCCCCACATTTTCAAGGGCAAATAAAACCGCACCCGTAACTGGATCGTGTTTGGGAATAATGATCTCGTATTCTTCTCCCAGCCCACTGCGAATCATATCAAATAGTATAGAATCAGCTTTTTTAAAAACCGTTCCTTCTAATACTAAAGAGATTGAAGGTTTAAATGGCATATCAGCACGAAAAGATTGACAAATATTGATCACTTCTTGACTAATCTCCAATAAAATCTTCGTTGCCAAATAATCATTTTGTTTCGCCGCTTGATAGACCACATTAATCAAAGTAACAACCGGATCTGGCCCACTGTATGTCACATCCGGGATATAGGCTTTCATCATCTCTTCTATGGTAATGTGATACCTTTTTTCTAAAATGTTGTCCATCAAGGTCTTGGGTCCCCTACCATCTTTTGACCGCATGATGGCAGAAGCAGATAAACGTGCAAAATGTCTTGCGCCAAGTTGTTCTCCAAAAAAAGTGCTGAATCCGCCTTTTCGAATGACTCTCTCTCCGTTATTACCAAAGCTGATACTTCCTGTGCCACAAGTAATCAAGATCCCATTACCATCATCCGTTCCCGATCTAAGGGCGATTAGTCCGTCATTCTCAAAATCATAATGCGGTAGATCGATTCTTTTCAGTATCCCTTTGATAATCTGGATATCGTAATCCAAATCCACACCGGCAATGCCTAAAAAGGCATTGTGAATATCCTTTTTCTCAATGCCAATCTCTTTACAAGCAGATTCTATCGTTTGGTTTGCCCTTTGATAAGACTCTTCAATACCACAACCCTGATAGTTTGAACCTTTTCCTAACTTAAAGCCTAATACCTGCCCCGTTTCATCAGCGATAACCGCTGCTGTTTTGGTGCCTCCAATATCTACTCCTAAAAAATACAACTTTCAACCTCCGTCATCATTTTTTCTATTCGTATCTCAATGCCTCTAAAGGACTGAGTTTGGATGCCTTGGATGCCGGATATATCCCAAAAAACAAACCAATCAATGAAGCCGTTCCAAAGGCAATTAAAATGGAATCCCAAGTGACTTGAGTTTTTAGCTCATAAGCAGAAGCTACTATTTCAACGGCTTTTGATAATCCTATTCCCAAAAGCACACCCAGAACACCTGCAATAAAGGTGATTGTCACGCTCTCAACAAGAAACTCCATCAAAATTCTTTTTCTGGTGGCTCCCAAAGCTTTTTTTATACCAATTTCTCTTGTTCTTTCCGAAACAGATACCAGCATGATGTTCATGATGCCAATGCCGCCAACCAAAAGGGATATCGCAGCGATGGATCCCAAAAAGAGATTCATGATTCCGGTCACTTCTGATACAGCCCCGAGTATAGAATCCTGACTGGTGATACTGTATTTTGTACTGTCCTGAAGCCGCATGTAAAGTACTTGATCAATTTCCAAATGGGCTCTTTCAGAAAGCTCTGGACTAATGGCTGAAGCCAGTATGGTAGATACAGACCCTCTAGTGTTTACAATGCGTCCTTCAGCAGTGGTAAAGGGAATAATCAACATTTTATCGGGGTTGTACATCAATTTGCTTCCGGTTTGAACCAGCGTCCCAATAATCTGAATGGGGATAGTTTTGTTTGTCCTACCAACAGATACAGTCATATAGACTGTTTTTCCCAAAGGATTCTCCGTTCCAAACAAATCATTGGCAATATCTTTTCCAATCACACCAACTTTGGCATAATCGTCGATATCTTCTTGATTAATCATCCGGCCATTTTCAAGTTCAAGATTTAATATTTGGAAAAAATCGGGGTAAATTGCATATATTTGAGAAGAGGTGTTATTGGTTCCGTATTTCACTGAAAATCGTTGCTGAATTATAGGGCTAACACCTTTAATGCTGGGGCAAAGCATTGCAATGTTTTCAACGTCTTTTTTTGTCAACACATCACTGAGACTCACATAAGCCTTACCACTGCTTCCACCGGAAAACCCAGGGGAGATCATAAACACATTAGAACCCAGGGAGGAAATTCTCTCAGTGATACTGGCTGTGGCTCCTTGACCGATTGAAACAACGGCAATCATTGCCGTCACACCTATAATAATCCCCAACATGGATAAAAAAGTACGGAGTTTATTGGCAAGCAAGGAGCGTATAGATTCTATGAACAATTCCATTATGATTTCCTCTCTATCTTTTCTATTTGACCATCTAAGATGTGTACAATGGTATTTCCCTGATGGATCATATCCGGATCATGTGTAACAACAATGATAGTTTTACCCGATTTATGAAGTGCTTTAAGGATATTCAATATTTCCTCACTGCTTTTTGAATCCAAATTTCCGGTAGGTTCATCTGCCAGTACTACCGGCGGATCATTGGCAAGGGCACGGGCAATGGCAACGCGTTGCTGTTGACCACCGGAGAGCTCATTAGGCCTATGATGAATTCTGTCTCCCAGCCCCACTCGTTCCAGAAGCTCCTGTGCTCTGTTCATTCTCTTTCTTCTATTTACACCACTGTATATCAAGGGTAAAGCTCCGTTTTCCTGAGCGGTCATTTTGGAAAGCAGGTTAAAACTTTGAAAGACAAAACCAAGCTTTTTATTTCTGATAGCAGCTAACTGATTATCACTCATGTTGGAGGTGTTTACCCCATCTATGAATACTTCGCCTTGTGTGGGTTTGTCCAAACACCCAGTAATTTGTAAAAATGTCGATTTTCCACTCCCAGAGGGCCCCATAATAACAATATATTCACCCTCCTGAATATCCAAAGAAAAATCCTTCAAGGCATTAACACGGATATCTCCCATTTGGTAAACCTTCCAGATATTCTTTAAGGATAAAACAACAGAATCACCCATATTGTTCACGCTCTTGTTTGGCCAATAGATTGATCATGGACGGCCACCACCTCCACCCATTCCTGGGAAAGTTGGGTTAAGCCCTTTCATGGCTTCCCGAAGTCTTTCTTCGTTCGGCTGGATGATGACAATTTCACCTTCTTTAAGTCCATCAACAACTTCCACGTAGTTTTCTGTAATTTGTCCGATTTGAATATAGCGCTTTTCTCCCGGAGATTGATTCTTTTTATTCGTCTCATTTGAAGTGTTTTCCTGTTTGACAAAACAATAAGAGCCTTTCTCGTCTTCCTTTACGGCTAATACAGGTACGACAATAATATTCATACGTTCCATCAATAAAATATTGACTGAGCATGTCAACCCGGGAATAACGCCTTTATTTTTCGGTAATTCATTAAAAGAAAATTCAATTGGAATGACTACTATTCCACTGGAGGTCTGTGCGATTGGACTGATCTCCCTTACTTGGCCGTTAACTTTAAGTAAATCCAATGGCTCAAAGACAAATTGAACCCTTTGACCCACTTTTACCTTTTTCAGGTCCACCTCATCGATAGAAGATTCAACGTACATATTATGGTCCTCAACAATTGTACATATCACTGAATTAGGAGAAATTTGATCACCTTCATGAACCGGAGCTGCTTTTATAAAACCGTTGACAGGAGATTTTATAACCGTATGCTGTAGATTTTCTTCTGCAATTTGAAGGGACAACTGCCTTTCTTCAACCGTTTTCGGTGCCCCTCCCAAGGAGTTCTCATAAGCTGTTTTTGCCTGAAGATAATTTAACGTATACTGCGTACTATCGATAACGGCTATGGTTGCATCCTTTTCTATGGTTTGATTCTCTTCAACGAACAAATATTTAATCTCACCACTGATTTTTCCATATACCGTCCTTTCCGGGGCATTGACGGTTCCCATGACCTCAAGTGAGTCCCCAATATCCTTCCTCGACACGGTGTATTCCATGTTGATATTTGGTAATATTTCTTGCTGCGTATTTGCTCTATTTACTCTTATCCTCCACGCTAAAAATATAAAAACGATAATAGCAATGATAATTATTAACCAGACAAAACCTTTAGTCCTTTTCTTCATCCAAATATCCTCCAAGCGATGTCCCTGATTCCTGCAATAGCGTCAGTTGATGCAGGTATAATTGATGTGAGGCTTGTATATAATCTAATCTGGATTGTTCCAGTTCCAACAACGTCAATTGCTTTTCTTCAAGAGTAATAAATCCTTGCTTGTATAAATCCAACGATTTTTCAGCATCGTTCATTTTGTTTTCATAGTCCAACTCTTTCAGTTCCAATTCAACCATTGAAATCTCAGTATCCAATGTAATCTTGCTAATTTGTTTTTCAAGATGTTCTTTTTCTTCTTTCAGCTCAAGGAGCTTGATATCATAAGTTTTCTCCCGTTTTAAAGCGGCTATTTCTCGCTCACCCCTATCTAAGACATCCAAAGATCCTGAAACACCGATAGTCCATTTGA
>JAYEGQ010000290.1:0-8038 GCA_034659095.1 Thermotogota bacterium | reverse complement strand
GTAATTCTTTCCAGAATTGCACTTAACAATGGTGAATCGGCACCTTGCATTGTTTTACTGCCGATCTCCTCATTATCGAAAAACATGGCTATTTTCGTCGATCCACCAACAGGAGCTTTAATCAAAGATTTGAGAGAGGCATAAACCATTGCCAGATCGTCCAATTGAGAACATGAAATCATATCATTATCCAACCCGATAATCTGACCTTGAGCCAGATCGTACAAATATAATTCAAAATCCAGTACACGATCTTTTTCAACATTCAATTGTTCGGATAACAATTCTTTTAAATCAAATTTCTTTGTTATCTCTTCTATTGAACTGATAAATGGGAGCAGATCTTTCTGCTTGTCCACTTTAAAACCTGAATTAACTTCCCGATTCATGTGAATTGCGATGCTCGGGATGATAGTTTTAACCTTATCAACTTTCACCGGTTTCGAAATGATCTTTCCTGTTTCTTCTTCCTGAAAAGTTACTCTCCCCGCAAGGCCGAGAGGTCTGTCAAACCATGAGTATAAAATGGGCCCACCATAAACTTCAGTGTTCAGTTTTAAATAGTTCTCTCCAACTTTCATTTCGGGGTTGGGTTTGATTCTGATAGCGGGTGAATCAGTATGTGAACCGATTATTTTAAAACCATCATTTGAAACAGGTTTACTTCCTGCTATAAAAACTGCCATTGAGGAATCGTTCTTTGTGACGTAATACTTACCTCCCGAGTTCAATTCCCATTTTTCTTTGATGTCCAGCTCTTGAAAATCAGCCCCATTTAAAACAAGCCGAGCCGCTTCCACCGTATGAAAACGACTGGATGACTTTTCAATGAAACTGATTAATTCTCCTGCTTCTTTTAAATAAATATCCTTCAACGACTACATTTCCTTCATTCTTTTAAGGGTTTCAACTAAAAAGGAATAAACCCTTCCTGCCGAATCTAACTCAAGATGTTCATCAGGAGTGTGAACATCGTGCATATTTGGCCCAATGGCAATCATGTCAAGATCATCCCTGATCACATCGAGAAAAAGACCACACTCCAATCCAGCGTGAATAGCTTCAACAATCGGCTCTTTACGATATAAATCCTGATAAACTTTCTTCATGTGCTCTCTTAATCTCGAATCTTCTCGATATTTCCATCCCGGATAATCCGAATCGTTTTGGAAATCGCATCCGGTATAATTTGCAAGTTCTTCCAATTTTCTATTTATTTCAATCTTTTTACTTTCTACAGAACTCCGTGTCGAATTTTCGAAAATGATTTTATCGCCTTCAAATGTAACAACACCTAGGTTATTGGAGCTTTCCACCAAGCCTGCTATATCTTGACTCATAGTGTTGATGCCATTTGGAATATTTAACAAAATATGAATAATCTTATTTTTGACTGATTTTTTTAGAGGCAATTTTTTATCTTTTGGAAGATCTTTACCCTCAGTAAATAGAATTTGAAAATCAGGATCTGTCTTCTTAAATTCAATGGCAATCTTTTTCTCAAGTTTTTTGATCAATTCTTTAGCCTTTTCGATATTTTCTTTTTTAAACCCCAAAATAGCTGTGCATTCTCTCGGGATAGCGTTCATTTTCGCGCCACCCTCAAGCGCGTAGAGGTTGAACTTCATTTTCCTTTTCAAATCATATAAGAGACGCCCCATTAGTTTATTGGCATTCCCCCGTCCTTTGTGAATATCTGCTCCGGAATGTCCTCCCCTTAATCCTGTTATAGACAATTCCATTGTGTTTTCATCAGTTTTAGTTTTTTTCTTTTTCAAAGGAAGAATCACTTTCGTCCTGACTCCACCGGCACAGCTAACGAGAAAAACTCCTTCTTCTTCAGCATCTATGTTGATCAATGTTTTACCCGTCAGTTTTTTACTCTCCAGCTTCATCGCACCCACCAGACCAGTTTCTTCTTGGGTGGTAATAAGGATTTCAAGAGGGGGGTGAGGCAAGTTTTTATCTTCCAGAATAGCCATACAATAAGCCACTGCAATCCCATCATCCGCACCAAGAGTTGTACCTGAAGCACGTAGAATATTTCCATCCACTACTAATTGGATGGGATCTTTGGAAAAATCATGTACTGTGACCTTATTTTTCTCGCATACCATATCCATATGCCCCTGAAGTATAACGGGATCAAGATTCTCATATCCCTCTGATGCAGGTTTTTTTATAACAACATTCCAAACCTTATCTTGATAGGCTTCGTATCCTAAATCTTTCGCAAATTGGACTAAAAAATCGCTGATTGCCTTTTCACTTCCTGAGCAACGTGGAATGGCACTAATCCTTTCAAAATTTCTAATCACTGCTTGAGGCTCAATTGCTTCAAGTTTTGACATATTATCATCCTCCCGTAAAATATGTAAAGTTCAACCTATTATAGTACATATTCCTTATTATTAAAAATTGAATTTTCATAATTGATAAAAACAACTTGAAAGAAGTAAATAAAATTATGTTATAATAGGGTTAATTAAATAGGGGGGGAATAAAAATGAAGAGTAAAACCACTTTTTTGTTTATTATTCTATCGATTATTATAGCCTTGGGGCTCACCTCGTGTATGAACAATAATGATGATCCAATACCGGATCCATATTTGTCATTGGAAGGGTTGAAGGTGGGATTTTTCAGAAATGGAAAGATTTTATTTTCGGTTGAAAATCCTGAATTGTCGATGTTCAGTACTACAGATGCTATTGGTATTCGAATGTTAAAAGAAACAAATGACGAGTATCAAGAGGTTTTTTCTTGCTTGGATTTCATTTCAATTTCACAAAACGCTATAACTTTTAAAAATGTTTTTTACACCTCTGAAGCCAGCAAAACAATCAGTTTGCATACTTTAACAAATGGACAAACACTTGATCTGAACGGTGATGAAAGCTGGGACATAAGACTTTCGGCTACAAACACTGCGTTTTCTGAAAGCAGGAAATTGGCGGATGTTGTTTTTATTGAACTTAACAACACACCGGATAAATCAACGACATTCAGAACGATCCCGGGCAACGAAGAAAAAAACTACCCAATTATGACCATTAACAACGCTAATAAAATCTGTATAGACGAAAAAGCCTTATCCGGTTTTAATAATTATGATCCAGGTGAACGCACCATAGATATCGATACGGGGGCTTTAGATATAGAAATCACCAAAGATGATTTTTTACTTTTGGGTCCTTCTTACAAAAGCACCATGGGTTGTCCCATTAAGAAAATTGAAAACATTGAAGGAACAGGAAGTATCAGAACACTTCACCTTGTGGAACTTGATGAATCAGAATATTCACAATTTTTCCGAGGAACAAAGTACAAAGATATTTTTGGAACAAATCCAGATGAACCCTATTTAATTGGTAATAGAGCCACTGAAGGTTACGTTCTTTGGTCTGGAAAAATTGATCATAAATCTCAAAGTGAAAATTCCACAATTAGAGTCTACTCACATGAACCTATTCAAATCATTCTTTCTTTTATGGATATTGATTTTGAAATGGGATTGGATGATGACTTAATACGTTTTTTCTATCACCCAATTTTCGCTATAAGGGGAAATATCACCATGGAAGTCAACGCCTCGCACAGAGAAATATCCAAAAATTACTTCTTCAGTGAACCTGTTGCTTTTGACAGATTGAGTATCCCGCTTTCAGGTCATGTAAGATTTGGTTTTTCCAATCAAAGTGATGGCGAAGGCCGTATTGACTCACATGTAACTTATCAATTTGATGACACCTATTATTCCTTAAGAGTTGATGCACAGGATTGGGATGAACCTACACAATGGGTTCCGTATGCAGACTTTAGGAGAGATATCAAAATTGTATCTGCAACGGGAACAATGAATACTTGTGATTGTTCATTGACTCCTTCGTTACATCTTGATAGTACATTATCACTGTTGAACCTCTTTCATTCCCAACAAAATGATCTTCGATTCGGTTTAAAGTTTAATAATTTTGAACAATCGGGTAATTATCATTTAGACGTAATCCCCTCCTTTGAGTTAACCACAGAATACACCGTAGAATATCTAGAACAAGAGCGATATCACTTCCCTGCTAAACCGGTTTATTCTGTCGAGCTAAGTCCTTATTCAATCTATTAACGCATTTTTAATTATTATAGAAAGGCTCAGGGAAAACTCGGAGCCTTTTTTCAATTTTAGTATTTGTTATTATAATCACACTCAATTTCTGTTATAATCCCCATGTAGATTTTTATTATTGTTTAAGGTGATAATTATGATTTCCTTTTTGCAACATTTTTTAACAGAGTTAAAGTATATTATTAGAAATCCAATTTATTTTGCCATCCTCATCATTACCCCGTTTCTTTTATTGACTGTTTCATTGATGTTCATTCCTACTGAAAGGGCTTTGGATGATATCTCCATAGGTGTTCTGGGAGAAGATCGAACCTTTTTGGGCAAATACTTGGCAAATTTTATCTTAGGCTTTTTAAAACAAGAGAATATCTACAAAATCACGGACAAAGATCAGGCCTTGGACGCACTGGATAAAGGTGAAATAGATGGATTGATTGTTATTCCCGTGGGGTTTACAGCTAATATGTTACAAGGTAACGACACTTATATCTCGTATATCCCCAGTAGTGCATCGCTTTTAGAAAGCGTTACCATTTTTAAATTACTCAGAACTGCTTTGGGAGAAATTGAATACGGGGCCATGATAGAGATGGATTTGGATGAGAAAATGAAACCTTCCAGAGATGTCAAAGTCCCTGAACTAAGAGTTGAAGGCATTGAGCACAACACTTTAGATTATCCGGATGTGATGGCTCCTGGAGTATTGGCATTTGTTATCCTTTCAACAATGCTAATCGGTATTACCGGATCCGTCAGCAGAGAAAAGGATAAAGGCATCATTGATGGATTCAGAGTAACGCCATCCAGTAGGCTTTCATACGTTTTGGGTAAATATTGTGCACATTCGATCTTGGGAGTTATTCAAACAATTTCATTGTTATTGGGAAGCATTTATATTCTAAACATCAATTTTGAGGGATCGATCCTCATAGTGGGGTTGTTACTCACTATTGGCATGTTAACCTATTTGTCTCTTGGCCTATTAATCTCTGTTTTTTCACCTAACGGAGATGTTTCGATGGGTATCGCCGCTGCCATTGTTTTTCTCATGTTTCTCGGTGGTGGTGTCTTCTTCCCCATTTCACAAATGCCAAAAGTAATGCAGTTCATCGCGCCTGCATTACCAATTACTGTTTTAACCGATGTTTTAAGAAAGCTGATGATTGCCGGTAAACCTTTGGGGTCTTTGCTAAACGAATCCATATACTTGTTCTCATATCTGGCGACATCATTAATAGCATCGTTAATCATCTTTAGAATCAAAACAAAATAGAATTAGAAAGGAAATGAAAAATATAAATGGATAAGCATTTTGACGTTATTGTAGTAGGGGCCGGGCATGCAGGAGTTGAAGCAGCTTTGGTTTCTGCAAGGTTGGGTAAAAAAACACTTCTTCTAAATTTGAACATAGACACTGTTGCTTGGGCTCCTTGTAACCCATCCGTTGGAGGTCCCGCTAAGGGGGTAGTCATCAGAGAAATTGATGCTCTTGGCGGACAAATGGCCAAAAACACGGATGCAACTATGACAAATATAAGGATGCTGAACACCAGTAAAGGACCTGCAGTACACGCACTAAGAGCTCAAATTGATAAATACGATTACAGTGAAGCAATGACAAAAAGTTTGATGGATCAAAATAACCTTTATTTAAGATATGGTCTGGCGGAAAAGATTCTTGTAAAGGGCTCAAAAGTAATGGGTATCAAAACCCACTTTGGTGAAGTTTACACCTGCCAATGCGTGGTTATTACAGCTGGAACGTTTATCAAAGGAAAGATATTTGTCGGTCCATCAGAGTTACCCGCAGGTAGATTGGGAGAGTTTTCAGCCGATTTGATCTCCGATTCCATCCAGGAAATTGGATTAAAAATTGATCGTTTTAAAACAGGAACACCTGCGAGAATTAAAAAAACCAGCATCAATTTTCAAGTATTGGAAAAGCAAACAACATCTGATACCCCCTTGGCCTTTTCCTTCTTTTCAAAGAAAAAAGTCATTTCGGATGAATGGCCAGTTTACATCACTAGAACAAACCCAAAGACCCACAAAATTATTCAAAAAAACATCCACTTCTCACCCCTGTATGGTGATATCAAATTGATCGGGGGAATAGGCCCCAGATATTGCCCTTCCATTGAAGATAAAGTACTGAAATTTAATGATAGAGATTCACATCAGCTTTTCATTGAACCAGAAACCAGAAGAAATGAAGAATACTACATTGGCGGATTAAGCACTAGTTTACCTTTTAACGTGCAGGAAGAGATGATTCATTCCATCCAGGGACTTGAGAATGCACAAATTGTCAGACCGGCATACGCAGTCGAGTACGATTATATCCTTCCCGAGCAATTAACACCCTATCTTGAAACAAAATCCATTGGAGGATTGTTTTTCGCCGGGCAAGTCAACGGAACCAGCGGCTACGAAGAAGCCGCTGGACAAGGTTTCATTGCCGGATTGAACGCTGTGTTGAAAATCGATGAAAAAGAACATTGGTTCCCAAAAAGAAACGAATCATATCTGGGCGTTTTGATCGATGATCTAGTCACAAAAGGAACGGATGAACCTTATCGCCTTTTAACCTCTAGAGCTGAATATCGCCTGCTTCTAAGACATGATAATGCCCATTTGAGATTGGCGAAATACGGTTATCGTTTTGGACTCATTCCCGAAGAATTTTATCGAAAAACTGTTGATTTAGAACAAAGAATAAAAAAAGAAGTCGAAAGATTGTCACAAGTACCTGTTAGGAAAAGCAATGAAATCAACGATTTGCTTGTTAAAAGTAATTCTTCTCCTCTAAAAGAATCCAAAAGGTTCATCGATTTGTTAAAAAGACCCGATATCAACTACACCACGATAAAAGAATGGGATGATCACCCCATCGCAGATGAAGAAGTTATTGAACAAGTAGATATAGAGATCCAATATGAAGGCTATATCGAAAGATCCTTTCGAGAAATCAAACAGTTTGAAGAAATGGAGAATTTTTTGATCCCTTCAGAAGTTGATTACGCCATGGTTGAAAATCTGGCTACAGAAGCAAAGCAAAAACTGGAACGTATTAAACCGTCATCGGTGGGACAGGCATCACGAATACCTGGTATCAATCCGGCGGATATTGCCAACATCATATTCTTTTTAAGACATAAAAATAAAGGCAAGGGCAACAAATGAGTGATTGGCAGGGTATTTTTTCTCATTCGTTTACTTCCATTATTCCGGTCTTCTCCATTTTCATTACCGGATTTATATTCGGAAAAGTTTTTAAAGATAAATCAGTCATGCTTTCAAAACTCGCTTTCTATTTATTTGGAAGTGTTCTAATATTTACCTATATCACCGAGCATGTTCCTACTTTGGATATGATTTGGCGTTATTTCCTGGGAACGCTTATTGTGACTTTTGCTATTGTGATCCTTTATTGGGTATTCGGCAAAATCACCAAGAAAAATTTCATCCTTTGGTCCTATACCAATTCCTTTTCCAATACAGGCTATATCGGCTATCCAGTTTTAGAATACTCCATTGGTCCTCAAGCCATTCCTCTGGCAGTCATCATGGCAAGTGCGAATATGGTCCTTCTTCCCATCATCGGTACAACAATGCTCTCTTCAAAAGGAAAAGGATTGATCAAAAAAGGATTGATGAACATCTTAAGGATCCCATGGCTTTACATGGTGATCATCTCGTGGACGCTTGGATCCCTAGGCTTCAACTGGTTGGAGGATTTACCCAAACCGGCCGTCAATTATGTCAGTATGCTGAAAGACAGTGCTATCCCAGTGATATTACTGGTTGTAGGTGTTAATTTATCTCGTATCCCAATAAAATTAATAAATTTGTTCAGTATTTTACCCGCTTCTTTGATGAAATTATTCCTTCCCCCAGCTTTGGCACTGATCGTAG
>JAYEGQ010000289.1:0-35382 GCA_034659095.1 Thermotogota bacterium | reverse complement strand
TTTCAAATCCGTTAAAATAGGGATTCTTTTGATTGGCAAAATCCCATTTGAAAAAGCTTAAAACAAATGAATAAGTAATGGGCCAAAAGACGAATACCCCCAATATGATAAAAGAGGGTAATAGAAATAGGTAACCATGAACGGTTTCTCCAACTTTTTTGTTTTTAATTCTGAGAAAATTTGTTTTATTCGACATCAACATCAACCTTTATTAATATTTATTAATATTATAGAGTCCTTGCTTCAGTAACGGGATGATCGTGTTTAAGATTTCCTTGATCACATACTGCTTATTAGGAAGGTTGATCACAACGGTCGAATGAAAGATCCCGCAAATACCTCGGTTTAAGATGGAATAAGCCCCTTTCTCCATGAGGGAGTACATAATTGCACCTTCCAGGGCGGGAAGCCGTTTGTCAACCAAAGCTCCCGTAGCTTCCGGAACGATATCGTCACTTTCCATTCCAATTCCCCCAAAGGTCAATACTAGTGAATACCCATCCATGAAAAGACAAAATAGGGATTCTTTGAAAGATTCAATCTCCCGACTAACACGAACTGTCTTTTTCACTTCTAAACCATCTTCTTTCATCAAGCCCTTTAATTCGTTTAGATCATCTTCTTCCATATCAGCGGTTAATACCATTGCTATGGAATGGATCATTGGTGTTTCATTCGATTCAAAATAACTCAAGTTCCTTGCCCCCTTTTTCAATACATGTTTTAAGAAGCTTGTCAATGTCTTTTACAGTCTCTTTGATCCCTTTAATCATCGTAGGAATATCTTCATCGAGCAGTAACTCAAGCATATGTCTGTGTTGTTCTTCCTCATATGAATAAGAAACGGTGACTATGCCAATGATGTCCTTTTCATCGTAGAAGTTCCTTAACAGGTTAAGTTTTTTTTGGGCATTTTTTTCTAATGACCCTAATTCCGCTGCTTTCCCGTTAAGAACGGTGTTGAAAATGTCTTTTGCGTTATGATTGATTTCCTTGACAATTCTTAAAAATTCAAGAATCTTTTCTTTACTAAGCTGCTCAATAATAAACCCTTTTTCAACCTTAGATACGGAATAATGATGAATGGAAAAATAATCGGAAATATTCTTCGCTATTCTGGAAAAGACGATGTTGTAAAGAAATTTTTTGGTTTCCCTTTTTAAATCATCGTCTTTATCATCTACAATATCCAAGAAAAATCTAGGATTCGTTCCCAGCCAAAGTTCCATCCCTTCCATACCAACATTGGGGATAATATAGTGATCGTTATCAATTTCATAATAATTGCTTTCCACCGCAATTAAATTGATGAGTAAAGCATTATAATGCGTTTTTTTAGTTTCTTGGGGTGTGAATGACGACGGGATATCTCTTATCATTTCACTTATTTCATTATAGCGTGCTTCAGAAGTTGAGGCATATCCAAGGATCGTAATATTGTAATCGGAAAAAAATTTAATTTCATCCAAAATAAAATCTATTGAAGGGATTTTTGTGAAGATGATTTTGGCGTTTTTCCAAATTAAGCTCTTTATAACCTTTACAAAATCATCCGGTATGGTTTTTTTCAAAGTGTCTTCCGGGGAAAAGGAGAAGGAAACACTTTTAAGGTCCAAGAAGAAAAGAGTAGTAAGTATTTCACTGTTTTTTTCAACAACAAGATGTACGGAAGGTGCTCCGGATATGAAAGTAGAAGTGCAATCGAATTGTTCATCAAAAATAGAATAGATAAGCGTACTTGCGTCATTTGACATCGCATCAATATTGATCCCGTTCAGAAGTTCTTCGATTCCGGCTCCTTTAAGGTACAACACAAATCACCTCAGCGACAGACTTTTCAGTCTATCTCCTCTACAATCACTCCGGCTACAGTGTAGTCACCATCATGTGTGATGGATAAAAATGCCCGGCATTTACCGGAAAAGTAAAATGACAGTTGCTCATCGGGAATTTCCAACAATGGTTTCCCGTTTTTGTCAGTTGCCACGCCAATAGAGTTTAATTCGAAATCCCTGACACCACGTCCTGTGGCCTTATAAAAAGCCTCCCTTGCACAAAAACGCCCGGAAAAAAATTCTTTTTTCCTTTTCAGAGACTTAATGGCAGACAACTGTTCATTTTCACTTTTTGTGAGGACTTTGTTCTTTAGTCTTTCAATCTTCTTTTCATCGAGTCTTCTCAAGTCCATCAAGTCGATACCAAAACCAAGAATCAACGCTTATCTTCTCCTGAAAGATAGTATTGACAGAATTCCCTTACAGGGCACATTGAACAAAGAGGAGTTCTGGGCTTACAGACAGCTTTGCCAAACTCAACCATTGAACCGTTGATAGGCCCCCATAAACTGGAAGGTAAAACTTCCATCAGTGCATACTCGGACTTTTCAGGTGTTTTGGTCTGAATCCAGCCCAATCGGTTAGCAATACGATGAACATGAGTATCCACTGCCATTGCCTGGATCCCAAAAGAAACCCACAAGACAATATTAGCAGTCTTTCTGCCCACACCGGGTAATTGTGTGAGTTTATCAATATCAGGAGGTACTTCTCCCTGATATTCATTTATCAACACCTTTGAGGTTTCCACAATGTTTTTTGCCTTTTGCCGATACAACCCTGAAGACTTGATTCTGTCATACAACTCTTCAGGTTCTTTTTTTGCCACCTCATAAACATTCCAACCGTCTTTAAACAATTGGTTTGAAGCTTTTTCTGTGTTTTCATCCTTGGAACGCTGACTCAATATGGTTGAGATCAAAATCACATAAGGATCCGTGTTTGTATGCGTTTTTGGAAATTTTTCAATGATCGTTTCTGCCGCATTGAGAATTGTCAGATTCAAAACTTATCCTTTAAGGGCCTCCGCCCCATTAACAATTTCAATAATTTCCTGTGTAATTGAGGATTGTCTCGCCTTGTTATAATCCAATGTGAATCGCTCAATAAGATTTTCTGCGTTTTCTGTAGCATTTCTCATAGCATTTTGTCTGGAATAAAGTTCACTCACTTGAGCCTCAAGCAACAAATTCAACATATGAGACTTTAAATACAGTGGCAGGGCTTCATCCAACACTTTACCCGGTTCAGGCTCAAATTCATATTCAATACGGTAAGCCTTATCTTCCGATTTGTTTTCAGTTGGCATAATGGGGAGTAAATCCAAAACCCTTGGTTTTTGTAAAAGAGAACTGTGAAATTTACTGTAAACAACTTTAAAAGAGTCCGCTTTGTTTTCTTCAAAGATATCCAAGATACGGTTCACCAACATTTCTGCAGTGGAAAACCTGGGTTTATCGTAGAACCTGTCCTCATCGTAAAGTACCTTTTTCTTTCTATACCTGAAATTGGAAACTCCTTTGGTACCGATAACCATATAACCGGCAAAGTTATCCCCCAATTTTTCAGCTTCCTCTTCAGCAGCTCTTACGAGGTCCAAGTTATAAGCACCAGCAAGCCCCATATCGGATGTAATTAAAAACACAGCGGTTTTATCATAGGTTTTATCCGAATCGTACAACAGGGGATGAGATTCTTCCAAGCCGGAAATACAATCTCTGACCAGTTCATCCACCCGTTCTACGTAAGACGAAAAGGCTTTCCAGTTTCGTAAAGCCTTGTTCACTTTTGCCGTGGCAACCATTTCCATGGCGTGGGTGATGTGTTCGGTGGATCTTGTTGATTCTATTCTGCTTTTAATGGTTCTGAGTTGACCGCGACCCAAATGACATCACCCCCGTTACTTAGTTTGTGTACTCACACTAAAAGTTTCCGTGAATTCTTTGATACTTTCTCTTAATTTATCCTTTAGTTCATCAGTTAATTTCCCTTTTTCGATGATTTCTTTTAAAAGTTCCGGATGCTGGTTTTTAAAGGTTCTGATTAGCTCTTCTTCAAAAGTTTTGATTCTGTCGGTTTCGATTTGGTCCAACATCCCCTCAACTCCGGCGTACAAAACTAATACCTGCTCCTCAACGGACATGGGAGAAAACTGATGCTGTTTTAACAATTCCATGAGCTTTTCTCCACGTAACAGCTGATTCCTGGTGGCTTCGTCCAATTCACTGGCGAACTGTGAGAAGGATTCCAGTTCTCGGTACTGGGCCAAATCGATCCTCAACGTCCCAGCAGTTTGTTTCATGGCCTTTATCTGAGCCGCGCCTCCTACCCTGGAAACTGACAAGCCGATGTTGATGGCTGGCCTAAATCCGGCATAGAACAACCCCGCTTCCAGATATATTTGCCCATCTGTGATGGAGATAACATTGGTTGGAATATAAGCCGACATATCATTGGCCTGTGTTTCAATGATGGGTAAAGCGGTAAGGGATCCCCCGCCTTGCTTATCATTGAGTCTGGCAGCCCTTTCCAATAATCGGGAATGCAGGTAAAAAACATCACCCGGATAGGCTTCACGTCCAGGCGGCCTTCGCAACAGCAAAGACAGCTCTCTGTAGGCAGCAGCATGTTTACTTAAATCGTCATAAACGATCAGGGCGTCTTCACCGATATTCATAAAATATTCTCCGATAGAACAACCGGCATAAGGCGCTATGTAGAGTAGAGATGCGGGATCGGATGCCCCTGCCAGGACGACGGTGGTGTAATCCATGGCACCATATTTTTCCAGTTGGTCAACGAGTCTTGCTACACTAGACGTTTTCTGTCCGATAGCGACATAAACGCAGTTAACCCCTTTTCCCTTTTGATTGATGATGGTATCCAAGGCAATCTGGGTTTTTCCCGTTTGCCGGTCCCCGATGATCAACTCACGCTGTCCCCTACCAATGGGGATCATGGAGTCAATGGATTTCAATCCCGTTTGCAGGGGTGTGTCGACAGGCTGTCTCTCGATAACTCCGGGTGCCTTTACTTCAATATCCCTTGTTTCGCTGGTATTTATGGTACCTTTACCGTCAATGGGTTGACCTAATGGGTTGACAACTCTTCCCAGAAGCTCTTTTCCAACGTTGACCGAAATGATTTTTCCGGTTCGTTTAACGATACTGCCTTCACGGATATCGGAGTATTCACCAAGGGCTACGACACCCACGGTATCTTCTTCCAAGTTCAAGGCAATCCCCAATGTACCGTTATCGAATTCTACGATTTCATTCGCTTTGACTTTTTTCAAACCGTAAACGGCAGCGATGGCATCTCCAACCTGAACAACCCGGCCCGTTTCTTCTAAATTAGCTTGTTTTTCATATCCTTCGATTCTTTCTTTTAATATCTTGGTTATCTCATCTGGTGAGATTCTCAAGCGAGTCACCTCTCTTCCGAGATCATTTGTTTTGAAAGTCTTTGTAATTGTCCCTCAATCGATAAATCCAGCTCCTGATCATCTACAAAGACCTTTATCCCACCGATCAGGGATTTATCGTATTCGATTTCCAAGTCTATTTCCTTGTTCAATAATTGTTTCAGTTTGTCTTTTATACGCTGGAGATCCTCGCCCGTTAAAGAAATGGCAGAAACGACCAGCGCTTTTGAGATGTTTTTTCTGTTATAAGCCAAACTTTCAAAAGTCTTGTAAAGATATTCCAGTACACCTTCTCTCCTCTTATCTACAATCACATCGACAAAAGAATCCATGGCACGTGAATGAACGTCCTTACTGCTGAGAATTTGCTTGATAATCAGAGCCTTTTCAGACTCTGTTCTGCTGGGGCTAAAAAGAACGTCCGTAAAACCTTCATTTTTAAAGGCATCTCCCAATATCCTTAGCCCTTCGAGTATATTGGGAAGCTCTTCAGATGAGACACTCTCTAAAAGCGCTCCAGCATAGGCTCTCATCAGCGAAGGGGAATATTTTTTCAAGAGTAGTCATCCTTTCCGGCATCTTTGATCATTTTGGTGAGAAATTCCCTTTGAGCCTGTTCATCCAACTTTTTCTCGATGATTTTTGAAGCCATGAAAACCGCCAAAGACACCGCTTCTTTCTTTAAGGTCTCAGAAGCCTCTCGTTTCATTGAGTCTATCTCTGATTCAGCCGTTTTGATCATGCGTTGCGCCTGATCCTGTGCCTTATCCTTTTCTTCTCTGGTATAAGAATCCACGGTTTTATGGGCATTTTCTATGATCTTGTCTGCCTGTTCATGAGCAGATGCCAGGCGTTTCTGTGCCTCTTTTTTCATATCCTGCGCTTGTGCTTTTATCTTTTCGGCTCGTTCCAATTCTTCCTTTATCTTATTTTGCCTTTCCGATGTCATGTTTAAAAAAGGCTGGTATAGAAATTTGTAAAGGAAAAAAGCCAAAAGAACAAATTGTAACAACATAACAATTGATGTCAGATTAAATTCCAATAACTCCATAGTGGTTCACCTCCCCTGTATAAGGAGTGATTTTTTATACAAATAAAATGATGAAAGCAATCAGCAATGAATAAAGACCGGTTGATTCTGATACGGCCATCGCCAAAAGCATTCTTGTAACAAGACTTCCCGCCATTTCTGGTTGTCTGGCCATAGCGTCCATGGCGTGAGCACCAACGTTACCTTCACCGATGGCCGGTCCGATGGCACCGATACCCATACACAAACCGGCTCCTACGTACTTTGCTGCCTCAATGATTGCTTGTTCCATAATCATTAACCTCCTTGATTTTCGTTTTTTATTTAAAAGTTGCTTATTCTATTTGACCGGCAATATATGCGATCGTCAGCATGGAGAAAACCATTGCTTGAATCAATCCGATAAACATGCCGAAAAAGCCCCATAACGCCACAGGCAGTATCAGGTATTTAACCATGTAGCTGAGGATAAACACCAAAACCCCGCCACCGTAAATGTTTCCAAACAAACGAAGTGAGTGGGAAATGGGTTTTGAAATCTCACCAACAAGGTTCATTGGAAACATGATGAAAACAGGTTGAAAAAAGCTTTTAATCCAATTTCCGAATCCCTTTACCTTAATGGCAAAAGCGTGACTGATGACCAGTGTCATCAAGGCGTATGTGGCATTTGTATTCAAATCCGATGTGGGGGTGTACCAAGTGTCAAGAAATAAAGAAAAATGTGGTTTCCCGTTAATTACTGATACATTTAATCCGGGAATCCCGCCGATGATATTGGCAACACCTATAAATATAAAAAGGGTGGTGGAAATAACAAAAACAGGTTTAACGTATTCCTTCACCGTGATGGAATCTTCTACAGTTTTGTACATGAATTCCAAAAACAGCTCAACAGCTGATTGTTTTCGGTCCGGGATCATGGAAAACTTTTTGGAAACACCATGGGAAAAAACAATCACAACAACACAAATAATACCGCCCATAATAACGGTCATCCAATTGATACGCGTGAAAAAACCGGACTCTTGCCCAAAGGTGTAAATCCATTTGGTTCCGATTCCCATTTTGCCCAATTGGTCTATTCTGCCAATATTTGGAAGGGAAAAAAGCCATGTGACAATGATTGCCGCCAGTATAATTCCCACAAAAATTTTTTCGCCTTTACTCAAGCTCAAAAAAACCACTCCCTCTTAATCATGCCTTTCTTTGTAAGCGATATAATAAAGGATGAAACGGATCATGAAAAGCGAATAAAACGTTCCAAACAACGAAAACACCGAAATCATCCCGCTTAAGATCAAAAATACGATCATGATACTATATCTTACCACAAAACCTCTTGGAGTTTTATCAGTTCTTTGCTGGGTTAATAACCGCAAAAGCCTTTTTCTTTGCTCGCTTAATGACCAGAGATAAAAAAGGGACGCTACAACACCAAGCATCAACCCATAAAGGAACTCGTATACATTCAAGAAAACAGCTACAATCACAGCTGCTGAATTCATCAATATAATACCATAAACAAACCGTTTGACAAAGGTTGCAAAGGAATCATCAAGAGTTTTTTTTCGAGGTCTTTTCACCCGTGTTCTCATCTTTTTCTTCGCTTTTTTCTTCATATTGTTTGGATTCCTTTACCAATTCCTTGATCCCATTGTATATCCCTGAAATCATACCGAAAAACAGAGATATGATAAAAATAATCTTGTTGTCAAAGGTCCATTTGTCCAAATAGTACCCGATAAGTCCCGAGACAGCCATGTTAGCAAAAACGGTAAATCCAAAATAGGGAATAAGATTCAGCTTTTTCAGCTCTCTGGGAAGGTTGACCTTTTCATCTTTTTTGTTCATTCCCTCATAACCATATTGACTTCAAAGGTAAATTTATCTAAATGAGCCGGTATTTTTAAAATCAGCCCGTCCACATTCACGTGAATTTCCTTCCCCAAAATAACCGAAGGAGGGGTGATATCAATGGGTTTACCAATCTTCTCCAGGTTCATGGCAATATTCCCGGAAACCATGTTCCCCAGTTCACCAATGGCGCTCATGGCCAAATCATCCAATTTATCATAAGGCATCCCCATCATACTGCTGACAATGCTCATTCCCAACTCGGAAGTAAAGCCATAAACAAGATTTCCTTCCATATAACCGTTATATCCGACAACGGTTACCAGATCATATCCCTTTGCCAATTCTTTAGAAATTTCCGGCTTGCCCAATTCCAACTTCGAATGAATGGTTTCGTTAAACACCTTTACCAGACTTTTCAACATCGCATTGATTACTTTTACATCCAAAATTAAACCTCCACGGACTTCTCTCTATACTGAATCGCCTCTGCGATATGCGGAGTTTCTATCTTTTCCTTTCCGTCCAAATCACTAATGGTCAACGCTACTCTGAGTATCTTGTTAATCCCCCTGCCCGTTAATTTAAAACGAGAAACCGCCTGTTCCAATAATTTCTCGGATATTGCATCCAAACGGCAATAGTGTTTCATCATCTTCTGATTCATCCGACTGTTTTTCACACAGGCTATTCCTTTAAAACGTTGTTGCTGCCTTTTAATGGCCTGATTAATTCGCTCTCTGACGGATTGAGAAGTTTCTTCTTCCTGAGGATTCTTGTATTCCTTGTAACTCATCCTGGGTACCTCAATGATCATATCGATTCTATCCAAAATGGGTCCCGAAAGTTTTCTGTTATATCTAACGATATCACGCATGGAACACGTGCATTCGCGTTCCGGATCACCGTAATTACCACAAGGGCAAGGGTTTTGTGCTGCAATCAATGTGAAATCTGCCGGGTATCTGACCGAAAGTCTTGCCCTGGAAATATTCACAACGGCATCCTCTAAAGGTTGTCTCATGGATTCAACCACGTCTTTGGAAAATTCAGGGAATTCATCCATAAACAAAACCCCGTTATGGGCCAACGAAACTTCTCCGGGATGGGCATCCGTTCCTCCGCCAATGATAGCCGCTCTGGATGCTGAATGATGGGGGGATCGGAAGGGTCTCATCATGCTGAACGTGTTACTGGAAATATTACCGCTGATACTGTAAAGGGAAACTGTTTCCAAAAATTCATCGTCCGATAGTGGTGGTAATATGGTGGGCAACCGCCTGGCCAACATGGTTTTCCCGGAACCAGGTGGGCCTTTCATCAGAAGGTTGTGACCACCTGCAGCGGCAATCTCCATGGCTCTTTTGGCTTGCTTCTGGCCTCTGATTTCTGAAAAGTCTATATCTTTGTCATAAGATAGCCCATCATAAGTGCTTTCGGGTACTTTGAGGTTTTCAGCGCCATTCAGGAATCCCACGACTTCGCGTAAATCCTTTGCCAAAAGAACGTTGAGGTTTTTTGCCAAACCGGCTTCTTCTTCGTTCTCGTGTGGAACAATGATTGTTGGAATCTCCGATTCGTCTATTTCCGAAGAGAGGGCAATCAATATGGGGAGCAACCCACGGACTTTTCGAATCTTCCCATTCAAACTGAGTTCTCCAAAAAAATACAGCTTTTCTGCGTTCTTTGGCTCGACAATATCAGAACAGCAAAGAAGTGAAACGGCCATGGGTAAATCCAAGGCCGTTCCTTCTTTCTTCAGATCACCCGGTGCCAAATTGATGCACATTCTTCCCTTTGGCATGGGATAACCGTTACTTTTAATAGCACTTTTTATCCTCTTTTTGCTTTCTTTAATCGCTGTGTCTCCAAGACCTACGATGTCGATGTCATGATTGATCGCCTGTTTGTCTACAAAAGATTCAACAATAACGGTACGGGCTTCAAGTCCTATGAGCACCGCGCTTCTAAGTTTTGAGAATTTTCCCATTTTTCAACCCTTTTCAGAAATTCTTGATGGATACTGGTATCCCCTGTCAATTCCGGATGGAAAGAACAGGCAACGATATTCTTGTCTTTAACCATCACAACCAAATCCCCATGCTTGGCTAACGGTTCAATGTTTTTTCCCAACGCAGAAACTACAGGGGCACGAATAAAAACTGCATTGAAAGGATGATCGTAATTGAGAATGTTAATGGGGTCTTCAAACGAATCGATTTGCCTTCCAAAGGCATTTCTGATCACCTGTATATCCAACAGCCTCAACGTCTGTTGATTGGGATAGTTTTCTATTTTAGATGAAAGCAGAATCATTCCCGCACATGTTGCCAAAACGGGCAAACAACGCTCTTTTATCCAATAGTTTAACGGTTCTATCAACTCGGTAAATCGTAATAACCTGATCATGGTCGTACTTTCACCGCCGGGAAAAATCAACCCACTGATTAATTCCAGATGTTTCGGGGTTTTAACCCTTAATGCCTTGACTCCCATACTCTTCAACATCTGTTCATGTTCTTCAATGGCCCCTTGCATGGATAATATGCCGATTGGTTTTTCAGGCACATAGTTGCTGAGCATCTATTTACCAACCTCTGTCTTGAAGTCTTACTTCCAAATCTTCAACGGAGAGTCCGGGCATGGCTTCTCCAACGTCCTCACTGATTTTTGCCAGCATCTCAGGGTCATCCCAATGCAATACAGCCTGTACGATCGCTTTAGCCATCTTTGGGGGTTCCTTTGATTTAAAGATCCCCGAACCTACAAAGACACCATCTACGCCCAGCATCATCATAAGGGCTGCATCAGCCGGTGTAGCCACACCACCAGCGGCAAAGTTCACCACGGGAAGTTTGCCAAGCTTTTTCACCATTCTAACCAATTCCAGTGATGCACCGTTGTCTTTGGCAAATGTACACAGTTCATCATCGGGCATATTCTTAATTTGCTTAATAGCACCCATAACTGAACGAGCATGTTTTACGGCTTCAACGATATTTCCCGTTCCTGCTTCACCTTTTGTTCGCATCATGGCGGCACCTTCGCTGATTCTTCTTAATGCTTCACCGATATTTCGGCAACCGCATACAAAGGGAACCTTGTAGTCAAACTTATTGATATGATACTTGTCATCTGCCGGAGTAAGCACTTCGGATTCATCGATGAAATCAACACCCAAACTCTCTAGGATTCTGGCTTCTGCAAGATGACCGATTCTGCATTTGGCCATAACCGGAATGCTGACAGTTTTTAGAATCTCTTTAATGACATTGATTTTTGCCATCCTGGCAACGCCACCGGCTTTTCTAATATCTGAAGGAACCATATCGAGAGCCATAACGGCAACTGCACCAGCTTCTTCAGCAACTTTTGCCTCTTCTGCTGTTGTAACATCCATGATGACACCGTTTTTAAACATGTCGGCAAAACCCGTTTTAACGAGTTCCGTACACTTTTTTTCCATTTTATCGCTCCTTTATTTGTTAGTTCATTTCCACTCTTTCTAACCGTGAGTGATCAACAACGCCTCTGCCGTATTTGGCACATTCTTTTCCATTTAACATCACTATATCTCCTGTGAAGTCTATTTTCTGCTTAAGCAAAGAAGACCCCACACCATAAATATCTATCGGTACCTCCAAACGCTCGAATAATTCGATCCGTTCGGTGTTGAAACCACCCGAAACAACTATTTTCAGGTTATCCGCTCCGATTCGGTCGAACTCCCTTCTTGCACGCCAAACCAGTTCCGGACAGACTCCCAAAGAATTGGAATCCTGAGGTATAACTGATTTATCGCGCAAACTACCGGAAGTATCGAATCTCACGGCATACATCTTGCCTTTACCTGTACCAATGATATCGGATAATACTGATTCACATTCTATATAACGTTTTTTATACTTCTTTTCATACATATCTTTCAAGATGGCCTTAGTAGTTCCAATCACATCGTTATCCCAATCTACCAATGCAATACGGTTGACCGTTCCGGAGATATGTTTGTCAAATTCTTCCGATGCCTTTACCGTATCGCCGCCCATAGCAGCGATCAGCGCGTGAGGAATTGTTCCCAGACTTTCAGCTCCCCAATAATCTGCATTGGCATCTGTGGAAACCCCGTTCGCCCCGGCCTTTAAAGCGGCGTATCCATCGGTGGCCTGGACCCAATGATGATCGAATCGAGCGCTGAAAAACAAAATTGGTTTGCCGTTGGCGGCCTGAACCACCTTTTTCACAGCTGTGGCTGTACTGGATGCCCTGGCGATCACTCCCAAAAGAACGGTTTCAAGGTATCCAAAGAAATTGGGATCGCCTTCAATGGTCATAATAGCTTCTCGATCCTTCGCCATCTCGCCGTCATTGAGAGCATGGACTTCTATTTCATCCCATTTATCGACCCACAAGGTGTTCAGCTGTTCTCGAATATCCCATTTGTCTCGAAAAGCTTGGTCCATTTTCTCCCGATCCATATCGTATATGGCAGATTGCAAGGCGTATTCTACATCTAATATTTTTAAAAAGAGTTGTTGAGATTTATCAATATCCCGATAATAACCCGTACAGGTTCTCAAAATGGCAACGGCTTCGTGAATACCAACCACACAGGCATCACGTCTCGGGAAGAATTGATAAAGCACCTTGGGATTGTATCGTGCCTTTCTCAATACCTCCACAAATCTGGTAAAGTATTTGTCCGAATAATAACCTCCCCTAATGCGATCGATGGGGATTTTGAATTTTCTCGGATCAAGATTCTTGTCGACCAATTTTTTCTCCTTTAAGCGGTTAGCCTCATATACTTTTCAAGACCCTTTCTTAGGATCTCACAAGCCTGAAGCAGTCGTTTTTCCTCAAGAACGTATGCGATTCGAATCTCTTGTTCGCCTTTTCCGGGGGTGCCGTAAAATCCATTCAGCGGGGCGACCATCGTTGTTACACCGTTTATGTCGAATTCGGTGAGCATCCATTTAACGAATTTTTCGCTGTTGTCAATGGGCAGTTTAACAGCGAGATAGAAAGCACCTTTAGGTTCTTTGAAATAAAGACCGTCAATCTTGGAAAGTTCTCCGTAGACAATATCTCTTCTTCTTTGATATTCGTCTCGAACCTCTTCAAGGTACTCCGGAGCCATTTCCAGGAAACCGAGGGTTCCCAGTTGAGCAATCGTTGGTGGTGACAGTCTTGCCTGGGCCATTTTCATAGCTTGTTCCAACACGGTTTTATTTTTTGTGGCCAGTAATCCAACTCTTGCGCCACAAGCGCTGTATCTTTTGGAAACACTATCCACAAGAATGATGCGATTGTGATAGTCTGTGAATTCCATGACACTGAAGGGTTTTAAGCCGTCAAAGACAAATTCCCGGTAGACTTCATCTGCAATGACATACAGGTCATGTTTTTTTGCAAATTCCAATATCCTCAGTACGTCTTCCTTTGGATAAACCGCTCCAGTTGGGTTACAGGGATTGGAGAAGATGATAGCCTTTGTCTTGTTTGTGATCTTTGAGTCGTAAGCTGACAAATCGGGAACCATATATCCTGCTTCAGGATCGGCTGAAATGGGCAATAAATTTACGTTCAGCATGCCGGCAAAACTTCTGTAATTGGCATAGAACGGTTCGATAACCACAACTTCATCCTCGGGATCGGCAACCGTTCCCATGGCGAATATAATCGCTTCGCTTCCGCCGTTTGTAATGATAATTTCATCAGGTGCGATGGAGCAATTCCATCTTTCATAGTACTTGGAAAACTCCTGTCGGAGTTCTTTGATACCCGCTGAATGAGAATAGGGAATCACCTTTCCTGCATGTTTCTCGATGGCTTTAAAAAACTCCTTGGGTGTTTCAATGTCCGGTTGTCCGATGTTCAAATGAAGGACTTCTTTTCCTTCCTCTTTCGCCTGTTCAGCAAAAGGTATTAACCTTCTGATTGGCGAAGACTGCATTTTTTTGATCCTGTTTGAACATTCCATTTTAAACCTCCCCTGATAAACAAAAGTCTTGTATTTACACCGATAGTATACAATATTTTGAGTTTATTTTCTAAATTAAAATCGATATCTAATATGGTCCTTTTAATCACATCTTCCTAAATTATCCAAATATAATTCTAAAATTCACTTACCTATAACAGCATTTCTTGATATATGTTAAAATAAACACAGCAGAAAGAGATAATTTAGGAAGTGTTTATGAATCTGACGAAAGAAGAACTGATAAAAACCCACGGAAAACATTTTTTCCAAACTCTAAATCTCATACCGAGCGCCATTGGAATCCTGGATTTATCAGGAACCATTATTTATATCAACAAAGCTTTCGAGAAAGAATCTTCTGTGAAAACTGAAGCCGTAATCGGAAAAACTATCTTTGACTTTTACCTTCGCCATGATCATAAAGCCAGGATGACAGAATACTTTCAAAAAATGGTTGACGGTAAAGCGCAACCAGGACTGTATATAGACAAAGTGGATAGTGTAAAAAATTCAAAATACCAAGAAATTAACTGGGATAGAATTAAAATAGATGGAAAATTGGCTGGTTTTATCTATACAAGTGTAAACAATTCAACCAGAGCCCTTTTACAAAATCAGGTGGAGGAAAAAGAAAAAACACTCGATCTCCAAAAAGAAATTGTTGAAAGACTACGCAAAAAAATGCAGTTGGCCCTTGAGGCTGCAAACGAAGGCGTTTGGGAATGGGATTTAACAACAGATGAAGTTCAGTACGACGATCGTTATTTTGAAATGCTGGGATTCAAGCGGGAAGATTTGGCAGATGTGGAAAATATTTGGGCTTACCTGATACATCCCGACGATGTTGAGTTGTATAATGAAGGTTTTTCCAAATTTCTCAATGAAAAGACTTCCAAATACGAATTCAAGTACCGATTAAAAAATGCCTGGGGTGGTTGGACTTGGATACTGGACAAAGGACAGGGCATCGAAAAAGATGAAAACGGAAAGCCATGCAGATTGATCGGGGTCCATGTAGACATTACTGCGACCATGACAAAAAAACAGGAAATTGAAAAACTGAAGAATGATTTGGAAACCGCCATGGCTGTATCGGATGTGGGTAATTGGTCCTTTGAAATCGAAAAAGACATAGCCATCTTAAAAAAGGTTCTTAATCGCATCCATGAAGTGGATAGGGAAGAAATAACCGAACATTTCCAAGATTGTATAAAGGGGAAAACCAATGAGTTGAATGTGGAAGTCCGCATGCATTTTAAAAAATATAATGAATACAGATGGGTTTTGATAAAAGGGGTTGTGACCGAAAAATACCCGGATGGTAAGGCAAAAACCATTATGGGGACGTATAAGGATATCAACGAGATCAAAGAAAAAGAAGAAGCCTTGATCAAAGCAAAGAGTAATCTTGAGATCCAGAAAGGGCATATGGAAGAGTTGAACATGAACTTGATTGAATCCAATTTTGAGTTGAATTATACGAAGAAATTATTGGAAATTGTTTTAAGAAATGCAAGGGTGGGGATTTCAAGATACGATATTAAAAAACAAAAGAGCAATTACGATGAAGTTTGTGAAACCATATTTGGATACAATCCTTCTTATGGTACGGATGATCCGTGGATAGATCATATTCTGGAAGAAGATAAAGAACAGCTTTTTGATACCATATTTGATTACCAAGGAAATGTGATCCCTGAATACGATGTTCAATATCGATTTAAACGACCTGATGGAAAAATCATTTGGATTCAGGAAAAAGGCGAGATTGTTGAATACGATGAAAACGGCCCCCCCACAATCCTGTTGGGAAGTGTTCGGGATATTACGCCTCAAAAGGATTTTGAGCAACTATTAATCAAGGCCAAGGAAGATGCTCAAAGAGCCAGTAAGCTGAAGACGGATTTGGTTTCAAACATCAATCACGAGTTAAGAACTCCTTTAACCATCATCATGGGTATGGCAGAAACGGTCATGATCTCTGAAGAAGACGATGAAAAAAAGAAATTCCTAAATCAGATTGTTGAATCGTCTAAAAGACTACTTGAGTTGATCAACGATATTCTGGACTTGTCTAAGATAGAAAGCGGTAGTATAACCCTTTCGCCTACCGAAACGACTTTGAGACCCTTTTTACGAAACTATTTCTTCGGTATAGATGACCAAGCAAAGAAAAAGGGAGTGAAAACTATTTTCATCGTTGACAAATCAGTACCCATCAAATTTACCATCGATAAAAACAAATTAGTGCAAATTATGAACAATATCTTCGGCAATTCACTTAAGTGCACTGAAAAAGGGTATATAGGCTTGAGATTAACGCGTAACAATGAACAGATAGTCTTTTACCTGTTTGACACCGGAATCGGAATCCCAAAAAAATACAAAGATAAAGTCTTCCAACGCTTTTATCAAATTGACGGCTCCTCCAGAAGAAAGTTTGGCGGCACCGGTCTTGGTTTATCCATTGTAAAGGAATTAGCGGATTTAATGAAGGCTCATATAGAAGTAATTAGTGAAAAAGGGAAAGGAACAACCTTTAAGATCGCGTTTTCTATTGAAAAATGAGGGTCTGGGGTTTAAAAAAGCCTCCCTTGGAGCTGGTGTTGAGAACCACACCTTAGATAAATATTTATAACTAATCCTCTTCCCCTTCGGGAGTCGTCCATCTACCGTAAATCTCAGTCAAATCGGCAAGTCTGGCAATGGTAAACGGGTCAATCTGATCATCCCTAAAGCGCCATTCCCAGTTTCCGCCCAAAACACCCGGCAGGTTCATTCGGCATTCGCTGCCCAGGCTTAAAACATCCTGTAAAGGATAAACGGAAAGGGTCGCCACTGACATCATGGCCAGTCGAATCAGATCCCAACTGATGTCTTCACCGCTAACAGCCATATATCTTCTCATAAAGTCCTTTTCATATTCGGTTGCCTTCTCGTAGAATCCTTTGCTGGTATCATTATCGTGTGTACCTGTATATACCACTGTGTTGCTCTCATAATTATGGGGCAGGAATCGGGATTCCACACCGCCTCCAAAAGCAAACTGCAGGACTCTCATACCCGGGAACCCGCTGTTTTCTCGCAAGGCATCCACTTCAGGTGTGATAACCCCCAAATCTTCAGCAATAATGGGTAAACGGTCAAAATCCTTTTTAATAGCATCAAACAAGTCATTTTCAGTCCCTTTTTCCCAAACACCGGTTTCTGCGGTTTCTGAACCTGCGGGAACCTTCCAATAAGCCTCAAACCCACGGAAATGATCGATACGTACATAATCCACCAACTCCAATGTAGACTTCAGCCTTTTCTTCCACCAGGCGTAATTGTCTTTTTTATGGGCCTTCCAATCGTAAAGGGGATTGCCCCATAACTGACCGGTAGCACTGAAATAATCTGGTGGTACACCGGCTACATAGGTGGGTCGTTTGTCTTCATCTACCAAAAACCCTTCGGGATACGACCAAAGATCGGAAGAATCGCTGGAGATAAAAATGGGAATATCACCGATGATAGAAATGCCGTTTTCATTAGCATAATGCTTCAATTCACCCCATTGCATAAAGAATAGAAACTGTGAGAACTTGTGATTGGCAATACTGTTGTGCAAGGTTTCTCTGGCCTTCTCCATTGCCTCAGGTACCCGGTGTCTGAGATCGTGTTCCCAATTCAACCAGCTATCACCGTTATGCTCATCTTTTATGGACATGAACAGTGCGTAATCATCCAGCCAATATGCTTCACGTTTACAGAAGGTTTCAAAAGGTTCTTTCAAATGCTCTGCCTTGTCATTCTTAAACGCCTTCCAGGCCAGTTTAAACAAATGGACTTTAAAAGAGATGACCGGGCCGTAATCCACCTTATCCTCCGGAAATACCGGTGGACGTGCTTCCTCTTCTGTCAGCAAACCCTCTTCGGTTAAGAGATCCGGACTGATGAGATAAGGGTTCCCGGCAAAGGCGGAAAAATTTTGGTATGGCGAGTCCCCATAGCCGGTGGGACCAAGAGGAAGGATTTGCCAACAGTTCTGTTTGGCTGCTACCAGTGTATCTATCCACTTATAAGCACTTGGGCCCATATCTCCCATTCCATATTTTCCCGGTAAGGAAGTGGGATGCAACAGTATGCCTGAGCTTCTCTCTATGAAATTTTCTGAACTCATAATTTTCACCTGCAATCCTAATGATGTTTTGATTTTGTTCTTCAACAAGATGCCCTATTTTATCACAAATTCAGTTTATTCAAAAAGTCAACCGTATTCGGTAGATATTACACTTACCAACTTCTTTTGGTTGTTCTGTTTTTTAAGCGTATAATAGAGATACATATGAAACAGAAGGGAAAGCTAATGAAAATTGAACAAAATCGAAATGTCATTACCATTGATGTGATTAGCTCAAAAAAGGAGCGCTTAATCAGCCAGACCATTCGCGAAAAGTTATCAAAACTGAATACACAGTACTTTGAATTTGCACCGGCCCTTTCACGGGGTGATGAAATTCAATGTGTGGTAGCCAAAGATAGAAACCCCTTTTCTGTTATTCGTGAGATTCGCTTTGTCCTTCTTCCCTATCAATTGAAAATCGGCATCGGAATTGGAGAAATTGAAATCCCAGAAGCTGTTCGTGATAGCTGGGACCTTTCCGGTGAAGCTTTTTTCAGAGCGAGGGAATCCCTTGAACATTTAAGCGGCGCTGATGAGACGGTTGTGGAACTGCATTCCGGTGATTCAATCAGGGATTTGGCTATCAACAGTATTTTAACCCTTATGAACCTGATCATGAACGATTGGACTGCCATACAATTTAATTACGTTATGGCTTACGAGCGTCATGGAACATATGAAAAAACTTCTGATGCACTTAATGTTAGCTCGCAAAACATCCATAAAGCCTGTAAACGGGCAAATTGGGATGTTCTGAACAAGATAGAAGAAAATTTGAACCAATTGATTAACAAAAGGAAGTGGTGACAATATGACAGCATTTTTATTGGCGTTGTTAGCACACGCGTTATCAGATTTTGTCTTTCAAGGGGAAAGAAGAGTTGACGCCAAGAGAAAAGGCGTTTTCAAGGACTTTTTCCTGCATGCTCTGTCGGTAGGGCTTTTCACTTACATTTTTCTTCTTCCCTATAGAGGACTAAACCCGTTATTCTTTTCTCTTTTTGTCTTTCTCATTCACTTGTTGATTGATTATGGAAAATACGGTGTTGATAAAATCCTTGAAAAAGGTCATCGCTCATCCACGTCCTTAACTTTTATACTGGATCAACTCCTCCATATCTTTTCCCTGTTGATTCTGACAGATTTGTTTATGCTGATTAAAAGACCTTTTTTTGTCGAGTTTATCAAGCAAAATCCATCGGTTGATATGTACCTGATCGTTGCCATCGTTTACCTGTTCGTCCTCTTTGGAGGCGCCTATTTTGTCAGACTATTACTGGATGCCATTCCTTCTACCGAAAAACAGGAAGAGGAAAACGCCAGCAAGGGCAAGCTCATCGGAATATTGGAACGTGCATTATTACTCACCCTTTGGATTACCGGCAACACCGAAGGGGTGGCCATCGTTTTAACGGCCAAATCCATTGCCCGTTTCAAGGAGTTTGACAACAAGGATTTTGCCGAATACTATCTGATCGGGACGCTGACAAGTACGTTGATTGCCATTTTAGGCGGGATGTTTATTCAGGTGTTTTGATAAAAAAGTCTAAATGAAGATTGTAAAAACAGATTACAATGGAAGATTTGTGGACAGAGAAAGGAAAAATTCTCACCCCAAATTCCTCTCTTTATACATGAAAAAATGATGTATAATGTAAATCAGTATAAAAAATCAAAAAGAGGTGAAGATGATGGGTCATATCGAAAAGCATTTTTCGGATAAAGATATTGACAAGATTAAAGAGATGGCGGTTCAATGCAGGGGGGATGTGCTGAAAATGACGACTCTCGCCAATTCGGGACATCCGGGAGGCTCTATGTCATCCATGGAGATGTATCTGGCAGTATATCATTTTGCCAATGTGTTTCCAAAGAGTCCCTGGAAAAAAGAACGAGATCGAGTGGTTATCAGCCATGGGCATACATCTCCCGGTGTTTACTCGGTATTGGGCAGGATGGGCTATTTCAACGTGGATGATGCCATCGCCGGATTCAGACATGTGAATACCATTTTTGAAGGACATATCACGCGAGGCATCCCCGGTGTGGAATGGACCACGGGAAACCTCGGGCAGGGGCTTTCAGCCGGATTGGGATTTTCTTTGGCAGCCATGGTCAAGAAGATGGAATATCGCACTTACGTGATCATGGGGGATGCCGAGCAAGCCAAAGGACAGGTAGCCGAGGCCAGACGAACGGCATCCAAGTACAAAACCAGCGATATCACGGTTTTAATCGATGTAAACGACGCACAGATCAACGGGAGAACTCAGGATGTGATGCCGGTTAATATCAAAGAAAATTATCTCTCGGATGGGTGGGAAGTCCTGGAAGTGAACGGACATGATTTCAGACAGCTATTCGCCGCATTGAACAAAGCGGCTGCCAACACTTTGACACCGACAGTTATCCTTTGTTACACACAAATCGGACACGGGATTTCTTTCATGGAAAACGATGCCGGTTATCACGGGAAAGCATTGTCTGAGAAGCAGTTATTCGAAGCCTTGGATGAATTAAAACTTGAATACGATTTGGAAAAATATAAAGAAATGAGAAATAAACTACCAATTAAAGCTCATGAGAAAACGCTTCTTGAATATAAACCCGAGATCAAAACCGGAGAGCCAAAAACCTATCGAACCGATGTAAGCGTAGACAACAGAAGCGCTTTTGGGAATGCACTCAAGGATCTTGGCGTTTTAAACGACAAGTCCGCCACACCCATTTCTGTTGTGGATTGTGATTTATTGCCTTCCACCAAAACAGGTGGTTTTGCCAAGGCCTGTCCGGATAATTTTTTCCAGTTCGGAGTGGCAGAACACAATGCGGCAGCTTGTTCAGGTGCCATGTCGGTTGAAGAAGTCGTGACTTTCTTCACCGATTTCGGTATCTTTGGAATTGATGAGACGTACAATCAGCAACGCTTAAATGATATCAACCACGCAAATTTAAAACTTGCCGTTACACATGTTGGAACGGATACGGGAGAAGACGGAAAAACCCACCATTGTCTGGATTATGTGGGCGGACCGGCCAATTTCTTCCATTTTCACACCATTGTTCCAGGAGATCCCAACCAGACGGACCGTGCGGTGAGATATGCCACTGAACAATACGGCAATTATTTAATCGCCGTTGGCCGAAGTAAGCTCCACCCCCTCAAAGACATCAACGGCAATCCATTCTTTGCCGGAGATTATACTTTTGAATACGGTAAAGTGGATGAAGTGAGAGAAACCCGGTTTGCCAATGCCATTATCATCGCCATGGGAGCAACCTTGCCGGAAGCTGTGAAAGCGGCGGATAAGATCAACAAAGATGGGATTAAAGTGGGCGTTTTGAATTGTTCCTGTCCGCTGGTATTGTGGAAACAAAGACAGTTTCTTGAAGAAAAGTTGACCAACAAAATCGTTTTGACTGTTGAAGATCATAATATCTGGACGGGTCTTGGTGCCATGTTGGAGGACGCTATTACCAGAAATGACATTAAAGTCACCGCCCAATACAGACTGGGTATTGACGATTATTCCGTTTCCGGCTGTAAAGAGGATCTTTTCAAACTGTTTAAAATTGATGCCGAGGGTATTGAATTGGAATTGTTGGAGATCCTGGGATAACATCATTGGAGGAATAGCATGAAAATTGGCATAATAGGTGTGGGAAATATTGGAAGTATTTTTGTTGAACAATTGAAAAGGGATAAAGAGATCACTCTTTATCTTTTTGACAAACGCAAGGAGAAAATAAGTTCCTTTGAAGGCAAAAAAAGATGTATTTGCTCTGATTCTGCTGAGGAGATTGCAAGAGAATGCGATGCTATCATTCTTTCTGTTAAACCTCAAGATTCCATTCCTCTGTTAAAGGGACTGAAGGATTTTGATTTTAAACAAAAAACAATCATCAGTACCATCACTGGAATCAGTATTGCCAGAATTTGCGAAGAGATCAACTCCAAAAAGGTAGCTCGGATCATGCCAAACGTCCCTTCTGCCATCGGTAAAGGGGTGACGGGAGTCTGTTACTCTCAAAGCTTTGATCAGGAAGACAAAGATGCAGCAAATTGCATTTTGTCAAAATTGGGAAATGTGATTGAGATAGAGGAAAAATCCTTTCCGGCTGTCACCGCATTAAGTGGAAGTGGTCCTGCATTTGTGTTTGTAGTCATTGAATCCATGATCGATATTGGGTTGAAAATGGGGCTTTCCTACGATGTTTCCAGAGAATTAGTTCTGGGAACGCTCATCGGTTCTGCCCAATTGTTGGAAGCCAAGGGCAATCATCCGGGAGAGTTTAGGCATCTGGTCACATCCCCCGCAGGAACTACGATAGAGGGAATTTACTCTTTGGAAAGAGAAGGCTTGAGGGGAACCATCATGAAGGCCATAAACGATACTTATGAACGGGCAAAAAGCATCAGTGAAGAGATAGAAAGACAAACCAAATAATAAAAAACCTCCCCCTTTATTTCTTTTATTTGTTTACAACTGTTGAAGTTGTATAATTAACCATAAAGATCAATACGGGGGAGGTTTTTTTGTGTCAACAGTTTCACATTATTCGCAATCAGTCATCACAAAAGATAATCCGATTTTTTCAAAATTCAGGGTCACAATTAAGACGCCATTTTATGCCAATCATGTGCATAATGTTAATTCACTAAGAGAGGCTTATGATCTGGCTAAAAATTCGCCGGGAACCATCGTAACGGATGTGAAGATCTACGAGCCGGAAAAACTGGGACTGGATCCTGATTCAAGGGTCTTGCTGTTTAACGACGGGGCTGTCACCGGCAGGTGTGCAGCTGCAAGACGTATTGCAGGGTCACCAAATGTGGATGAAGAGGAATATGCCGGTAAATTGCGTGAAGCCATCTATAACACACGCTTTAAGAAGATGTACCACGCACAGGCCAGTTTAAGCAATGGGACTGTTTTGATGACTTTGAAATTATGGAGATTGAAGAGTATATTCCCGACTTTAATGATAAAGAATACAAAAAGCAATTCATTGGAAGAATGAAAGACAGAGTGGCATTCCTGGAGCAAAAAAATCTTGCTGCCGGAACGCTTAATACATTACCGGTTGAAGCATTGGAATCTATCAGGAATGTTTTGAAGTGTATTGAAGAGGGATGAGAAAATCATGTTGTAGGGGAGGGTACGGGCCCTCCCGCATTTTCTTAATTTCCTAAACCACCTGCTTCTTCTGATACTTTTGAACAATCATGATTCCAATCAAAAGCACACCCCAAAGAGTCACTGCCAGGAATGAGCTGACTCCCAGGAGGTTTAATCCCGAGGCTACCATTTGGAGTATAAACAACGAAAGGACTAAGCCTCCGACCTTTCCAAATCCACCATTGGGATCCACCCCGCCAAAAACGCTGGCCAGAACGGTGATTAACAGATAGGATTCGGCATAGCCTGCACGGGCGGAGTTGAATCTGGAAATCATAATAATAGCGGCAATTCCGCTTAAAAGTCCGGATAACATATAGGTTTTCAACAAAACGCTCTTTGTGTTGACTCCTGAATATCTCGTTGCGGTCTCGTTGGAACCGATCAGATAATTGTTAAGACCCGATGGCATCTTTTTCAACCAGAAACCAATGGCAATCGCCAAAAAGGCAAAGATAATAAACGGCACCGGAATACCCATAATGGCTTTGTTTCCGAAAAACTGCATCTGCTCCGGCAATCCGGAGATTACATACCCTTTGGTGGTTAAAATAGAGATGCCGTTCACCAGGGTCATGGTTCCAAGTGTGGCAAGTATAGGAGAAACCCCTATAAAGGCCACGATAATACCGTTGACCAATCCGACTAAAACTGCTGCCCCAAGGCCAGCTATAATAGCAAGGGTGATCACCCATCCTTGAGGACCTTGAACCATTGAAGTCATGATGGTCGCCATAACGATCCCTGACAAGTTGGCCGTAGCGATGATGGAAAGGTTAATCCCTCCACTGAGCATGGTAATGGCCATGGCCATTGTTAGGATTCCCAATTCGGGAAGCTGGAAGGCGATTGAGCTGAAATTTGAAAAGGTAAAGAACTTATTTGGCAGTGAAATTGAAAACATGATCAGTGTTAGCGCAAATAGTCCCCATAAAAGTGATAAATTTGGATATCGGTTATAGATGGATTTCAAAGGGTTGGAGTTTTTAAGCGACATCTATCTCAGCCTCCCTTTTCATAATCTTTTTATTGTTGTAAGCGGTTATGCTAACTGAAATTACGATGATGGTTCCCAATAGGATTTCATACCAGTATGAGGAAATACCCACCAGGATGACAGCGTTTGATATGATGGCCACCAATGCAACTCCGAGAAATGTTCCTGGGACTGTTCCGGTTCCGCCCTGCAAACTGGTACCACCAAGAACAACGGCCGCAATTACATCCAGCTCTTTTCCAATGATAGCATTGGGAGCAACGGTTTGTACTATCAACGCATGAGAGACCGAACCGATTCCGGCAAGCAATCCCATAAACCCGTAAACAAAAAGTGTTAAACCAAAGATATTAAAGCCCATTCTTCTGGCAGCCTCTTTATTTCCGCCCAAGGCGTATATTTTTCGGCCGACTTTTGTATATTTCAGGATAAAAGCGGTGACGATAAAGATGATGAAAAAGAGGAATAATGACAACGAAATAGGAAATATATACCCCTCTGAATTTTCTATGATGAAAATATCGTGAGGCTGTGAAAACCACATGGGAAAATTGTAAATCCATTTTCCTTTTGTGAAGTACATCAATAAACCCTTATAAATATTCAGCGTGGCGATCGTGATAATCAAAGGATGCTTTTTGATGAAATGAATCAACAATCCATTCACTGCTCCAAGGGCAACACCTACAACCGCCCCGATTAAGAAGGCCAGGAACAAATTCCCCCCATGCTCGATGATCACAGTGGACATGATGTATTGACTGATGGTTGCCGTGGCGGTAAAGGAGAGGTCGATACCTCCGGATATGAGGACTAACAGCATCCCAGCGGACGTAATCCCAAGGAATGAATAGCTGGTAAACAACTCCAGTAGATTCCCCAGGGTCAAAAACTGATCGGTGGTAAATGTCAAGATCAGGACCAGAGACAGTATTACCAGTGCGAGATAAAATTCATTGCGTTTGGTGAAATTAGACACTGACTACACCTCCGATGACCCTTTCATTGAGTGCTTTTTCACTGATTTCATCTGGAATGATTTCCTCTTTAACCTTGCCTTTATGCATAATTAAGATTCTATCGGAATTCCGGTAGACTTCCGGAACTTCATCTGAGATCAAAATTATGGCTATCTTTTCTTTTGCCAATTCTCCGATGATATTGTAAATACTGTTCTTAGCGGCAATATCTACCCCAACAGTTGGATTATCCAGGATGAGCAGTTTGGGATGCGTGGCTAACCATTTTGCCAGGACTACCTTTTGCTGGTTTCCTCCTGAAAGTGTTTTAACAGCATTTTCTGGGTTTTTCGTTTTGACACCGATGTTTTCAACCCAAGTGTTAACCACTGATTTTACACTCTCTTTTATAAACACTCCAAATTTATTAACCATTTTGTCCAAGATGGGTACGATAATATTGGTACTGATAGGTTGTTGCAGGATCAACCCTTTGCTTAACCGGTCTTCGGGTACGTATGATACCCCGGCTTGAATCGCCTCGTAGTTATTTTTAAAGTCAACTTTTTTGCCTTCCAGGAGAATCTCTCCCGAATCCGGCCTGTTCATCCCGAATATCGACAAGACCAACTCCGTCCGTCCGGAACCGATCAAACCGGTGATCCCAAGGATTTCCCCTTGGTTGACTTTCAGATAAATATCCTTATAGTTTTTCTCCTTTGATAAATTCCTGATTTCCAAAACGGTTTTATCTGTAATGAGCTTATTTTCAGATTTGTTGACATCAAATTCTTTGCCTGTCATCAGCTTTTCAATCTTTCTTTCATCTAATTCATCCGCATTGAAAGTGCCAATCTTATCACCGTCTCTTAAAACAGTGACTCTTTGAGAGATGGACATGATTTCATCCAGCTTATGACTGACGAAAACAATTGTATATCCCTTTTTCTGAAGGCTGATGATTAATTTCAGCAATTCATCGATTTCATGTTTTGAAAGTGAAGCGGTAGGTTCATCCATAATAATGACTTCAGCATCGGTGGCGATAGCCCTGGTAATGGCAACCACCTGTTTGTCCGCAATAGATAGTTCACGGACCAGTTTTTCCGGGTTCAACGTCACGTTGATTTTCTTCATAGCTGCTTGGGCCTTTTCTTTCATAAGCTTTCTGTTTACCAACGAATACTTTTTTTCAGCATACTCGGATATGGCAATGTTTTCATAAACAGACAGGTTTGGAAAAAGTGAAAGGTCCTGATAAATGACCTGGATTCCGGTCCCGACTGATTTAATGGGGCTCAAGGCTCTGTAATGTTTTCCCTTGATAAAAATTTCACTTCCGTGATCCGGACTTTCAACCCCGGATATAATCTTTATCAAAGCGCTTTTTCCAGAGCCGTTTTCTCCGACAAGACAGTGAATTTCACCTGTTTTCACATCGAAATCCACAGTTTTCAGGGCATGGACCCCCCCGTAATGTTTATTGATGTTCTTAAGTTGCAATGCGTATGAAGGAGAATTTTCCATTCCATACACCTCCACGCTTTGATTAATGTAGGGGCGGACATTTTAGTGTCCGCCCGTTAAAACGTACAATTCTCGTGACATTTTTGGTCATTTTAAAAAACAAATGGTCTATTTAAAATCCTAATTCTACCGCATTGTCTTTAGTAATTTCAAGGATGCTGTTAAATTTGATGATTCTGTTGGCTTCGTCAACATCTGCGGTGCCTATTCCGGGAACTGCCATCCCGTCGAAGACGAAGAAGTCGTCTGCCAGCATTTTTGAAACGTAAACCAATGCGTATCCTGCGTCCGCAGGGTCCCAAAGGTAACCGGTATCGATATAGCCTTGGCTAAGGTACTGGGAGGCATGGAGTGGTAATACGGTTCCAACAACAGTGACTTGATCCGTGAGCCTTTTTTCTCTTAATGCTTGAGCGGCTCCGATGGGACCTAAGCTTCCAAAACCAACAACACCTTTGATGTCCGGGTATTTTCTCAGTAATTCCTGCATCTTCTGTTTGGAAAGGTTGACATCTTCTCCACAGGGGATTCTCTCTGTGACCAGTTTCATATTCGGATATTTTTCTTCAACCATTTTGAGTCCGATATCTGCCCATAGATTGTGAAGGGGAACGGTTAAACTACCGACAAATACGGCAAATTCGCCTTCTCCGCCCATTCCTTGTGCCAAGGTTTCGAAGTTTTTCTCACCAAATGCCACATTGTCAATGACTTCAATATCCCAATCGGCGTTTTTCTGATTAGGGGATTCATGGGTCAATACGATGATACCGTTTTCTCGAGCCTTTTTGAGTACGGGTTCCATTGCGTTTGCATCATTTGGAACAACACAGATGGCATCCACGCCTTTTGCGATAAGGTCTTCGACGATCTTTACCTGTTGTGCAGGGTCTGCATCAGTCGGGCCAACCTGATAAGCGTTGACGTTTAATTCTTCAGCTGCTCTAAGAACACCTTCTTCAAGTCTGTTGAACCAAGGAATTCCGGTGATCTTTACAACAACTGCGATTTCAGGAACTTCTGACAAAGCTGTTACAGATATTAATGCAACGAACAAGAAAATAAAAAATGCTTTCAATTTCATAATAAACCCTCCTTATTGTGTTCAATCGGGAAAACCGATTGTGTTTACTGTTTTTAACCCTGCGTTTATTTTTTGCTCAATGACATCGTCATCGGTGATGATTCGGTCGATCTCTTCAGGTTTCGCCATATAAAATGGGGCGATGGAGTCAAATTTCGTTGAGTCAATCAAGAGATAATGTTCTTTTGATTTTTTTAGGACCTTTTTCTTTAAACCTCCGGTAAATGGACTTAAATCGTAAGTTCCGTCGTTATAGGAGCCGCATGAGAAGAAAAACTTTTCCACAAATATCTCTTCAACCATGGCCTCGGCTTTTGGCCCTACAAACGAGTTAAAATCTGTCAACAATGTCCCGCCAATACCCAGGACTTCAAAATTCTTTGCCTTGGATAAGGCATTCAAAGAATGTAAGCCGTTAGTGATGATCTTGAGTTGCGAAAAATTCTGAATGAGTAATTTTGTTAATAAATAGCAAGTTGTACCTTCACCAATAAACAACAAATCGTTTTCCTGCACAAACTCAAGGGCCTTCTGAACAACGATCTTTTTCTTTTCGCTATTTTCCGAAAGCCTTTTAAGAAAAGATTTGTTCATATTGGTATCCTTGCTAATGATGTTTTTGGGTTGAATGTAACCATAGCCAATGAAAATTTCACCATTGTCCTTTAATTTTTTGAAGTCTCTTCTTAAGGTTGTTATGGAAACACCAACAGCCTTAGCAAGCTCATCAGGAGTCACTTTACCGCTTTCGTTTAAAAGGGCAAGTATTCTTGCTTGTCTTTGTTCTTTTGAAATACTCATACATACACCTGCCAACATATGATCTGTTTTAGTATAGCATTATGATAACATGTTGTCAAACGAGATAAGTTCGTATATCTATGATAATAAGCGATAATAAGATAATATAGACTATAAGATTTATGTTCCTAAAAATAACGTTGCTTAAATACGGGTTATTTCGAGGGGTCTGAAGTTGACAAGTTGTATTTAAAATGATAATATATTACCAGTTTTATGGATAATTTGATTAAATCAGTCCAAACCTTTCCGTTTGAGGTGACTTATGCATTCTTATTTATCTATCGACTTGGGAACCATGGGAATTAAAACGTGCTTGATCAATGAACAGGGAACTCTGATCACCTGTCAATCTTATGAATACGCCATTCAATCCAAAAATCAAGGAGAAGCCGTTCAAGATGCCAATGGATGGTGGAAAGGACTTCAAAAGGGATTATTGGCAATAAAAGAAAATTTCACAAAAGAATTTGAACAAATAGCTGCTATTTCCATTTGTGGCCAAATGCATACACATGTCTACCTGGATGAGCATAACAACATCCTCTGTGATGCGATTACCTGGTTGGATCAAAGAACAGACAAAATCATAGAGGAATGGAAAGATAACAAGGTTTATAAACAGTTGTTTGAAATGACCGCCAATTTTCCTACGACCAGTTATACGGCACCAAATATTATTAGGATTCAGCGGGAAAACCCAGACATGTTTAAAAAGGTGAAAAAAATACTCCTGGCAAAGGATTATATAAAATTCAAGTTAACCGATCAGATGATGACTGATCCATCAGACGCTTCAGGTACTTTGTTATATGATGTTGAAAAGTTAAAATGGTCGGATGAGGCTTTTCAATTACTGGGTATCAAAAAAGAACTCTTCCCGGAAGTAGCACCTTCTACACACATAATGGGACGAGTTACAAAGCAAGCATCAGCAGAGACCGGTTTGAAGCAAGATACCCCGGTAGTTAACGGAGGATCGGATCATTCCGTTGCAGAGATCGGTTCCGGTTTGTTTGAAAGTGGATCGGTTTCTGTGATTGTGGGGACAGCCGGTGTGGTTGCTTCGTGTTCTGACAAGCCAAAGAAAGATCATAAAAGAAGAATCATCTGTTGGGCATATCCTCTGGAAGGCAAATGGGATCTTTTGGGGCTTACCCAAACAGCCGCCTCAAGTTTGACCTGGTTCAGAAACACGTTTGACAGTGGATCTGACGGAGAGATCTTTAAAGACTATTCAAAAATTGCCTCAGAAGTTGAATCCGGTTCACAGGGGTTGATATTCCTGCCCTATTTGCTGGGGGAGAGAACGCCCTATTGGGATTCAAAGGCAAGAGGGGTCTATTTCGGATTGAGTATGAATCATAAAAAGGCCCATATGATACGATCCATTATGGAAGGGGTTGTCTTCTCGCTGAAAAATTGTATGGATGTTTTTGAAGAGCTGGGAATTGCCATCACATCCATTAAAACCCTCGGGGGAGGTAGTAAAAGTCCCGTTTGGAGACAAATTGAAGCTTCTGCCTTCAACAAACCCATTTATACCATAGAAGCTGAAGAGCCATCTGCAATAGGAAATTTCATATTGGCTTCTTTGGGGACGGGTATGATAAAAACAGTGGAAGAGGCCAAAAAATATATCAGGATTACCGAAAGAGAACAGCCCATAAAAGAAGAAAACGATGTATACAATCGCCAATATGAGAAGTATTTAAAGTTATACGATAACATAAAAGAACTATATTAAAACCATACAGGAGGTAATAATTATGGAAAATTGTTATAAAAGAATTGTTGTGGATTCATGCAAGAAAATGGCCGGAGAAGAACTGGTTAAAGGAACCTGGGGAAATGTTTCATTGAAAAAGGATGACAAAATCTATATCACCCCGTCCGGGTTTCCCTACGATATTATGCGTGAAGATGATATTATGGTCATCGATCTTGAGGGAAAAGTGCTGGAAGGACAACATACCCCTTCATCAGAGTGGAAACTACATGTGGCTATTTACAAAAAGAGAGAAGATGTTGAGTTTATCCTTCACACCCACCCCGTTTATTCTTCCATCGCATCGGTAACCTTGTCAGAGGTCCCATCGTTGATTGAAGATAGTGCCATGATCTGTGGCCCAGAGATAAAGGTTTCAGAATATGGGGATCCCGGCAGCTGGGAACTGGCAAATAATGCCGTAGAAGCGCTAGGCGAAAACAGTGCCGTTATCATGAAAAGCCATGGCTTGGTAAATGTGGGGAAAAGATTTTCAGAAGCCTTTGCCAGTGCGAAAGTAACGGAGAAAAACGTTCAGATTTATCTGGAAGCGTTAAAGTTAAATAAAAAGATCTTCACCTTGCCGGAGGAAACAAAGAAAAACTTAAGAGAAGTTTATAAGAAGATGTACAGACAGTGAGTTGATCATATAATGAAACATTGCGTGATTTCTGTAGACCTTGGTGCCTCAGGAACCAAGGTTTTTCTATTGGAACTGGAAAATGAACAAATACACATCAAAGAACTTGACCGATTTGAAAGTTTTGCCTATTCACAAGGTTCCTTGAGTTATTGGGATGTTGATCGCCTGTTTCACAGAATAATGACAACGGTAGAAAAAGCAAGTAAAACTTATCACATTACTTCCATTGGTTTTGATGGGTGGGGTGTTGATTTTGTCCCATTGGATGAAAATGATCAAAAGTTAAGTGATCCCATCCAGTACTTTGCCATGTTTAAAGCAAGTGAGAAGATAAAAACAGAGATGGGAAAAAATCGAGACTTTATCACCAAAGCAATCACTACTCAATACCAGCCCTTTAACACGGTTTATCAACTCATGTATTTAAAAAAACAGAATCCTGATTTTTTTTCGAGAATAAAAAAGATTGTCTCTTTACCCAGCTACCTTGCCGGAAAGCTTACCGGTCGTTTTGTCTACGAGTTCACCCACGCTTCCACCACACAAATCTACGATTATTTAAACAACTGTTGGAGTGAAGAAATCATCCGTAGATTGGGTTTTGGAAATATTTTTCCGCCGGTTGTGCCGGCAGGAACGGTTATTGGCGAGTATAACAAGACCAAAGTCATTTTACCGGCAACCCATGACACAGCCAGTGCTTATGCATCCATCACGTCTGATCCTGCTTACACATTAAACATCAGTCTGGGAACTTGGTGTCTCAACGGAATTATACTCAAAGATAAACTCATCCGTCCTGAAGAGATCTTCAAGAAAAATTACGCAGTTGAGGGCTGTTATAATGGAGATTTAAGAATTTTGGCCAACACGCCGGGATTGATTTTGTGGCAGAAAGCCAAGATCGATTTGGAAAATGAATATTCGAGAGAAATTTCCTATCAGGAATTAGAAAAGATGGCACGTTCACAAGGTGATTATTCCTTAGCCATGAATGTGGACAACCAAAAGTATTTCACAACGAAGCATCTACTTGAAAGCATATACGATGAAATTAATGTTAATAACCCCGGAAAAGCTTTAACGTTTATTTTAAACGGTATCGCAGAAAGAATCAAAAAGACAAAAGATGATTTGGAACGCATTTATAATCGGGAAATAAAAAAGGTGCACATCATAGGCGGGGGTGTGAAAAACAGATTTTTATGTCAAAAAATTGCAGAAAAGGTTAACCTTCCCGTCAAGACCAATCCCCAGGAAGGAACCGCTTTAGGTAACACTATGATTCAGTTAATTGGAGATGAAGTGATAGTGTCTGAAGAAGAAATGAAAAAAATCATCGACAATTCTACAAAATATTTGATATATTAGAAGCTGCTCTATAACTTGGAACACTTAGAAAGTTGTTTTTTGGAGGTTATTCTTTAATGTGGATGCTTGGGCTTGGGAAAAAGCCCTTGATTTTTAAAGATCAAAAACTTCAAGGTGTGTTCCACAAAACCAGCTCTCCCAAGAGTAAGGGTTGGTTATTCAGAAACCACTAATTGCTGATCAAATTCAGCAGGCTTTGTTCATCCCGGGCAGAAATTCCCTCTTGAAATCCGGTTGGAAAAGACCTTTTTCCCCTTTATGCCGGTGATCTTTCTTGCTTGAATCCAGTGTATTTCATCGTTGGCATAAGTCCATTCCAGATCAACAGGGGCCTCAAATAGACCTTGGATTTATTTCGCCTGAGTGATCAAGTGGTCAAAGACCTCCGGTTTCATGGAAGGAGGAATTTCATCGGAGTTTTCCTCAACCCAGCGCCCCCATTTATAAATTCTTCTCATGGGGCTTTTCTACCCCTGAAGGATTTTGTCCGAGAATCCTTCTGTGGCTTCGATGATGATCTCGTCAAAACCATTTACGGGATTTTTTGTGAAAAGGACTCCGGAAAAAACTGGTGAGATCTGTCGTTGAACGATCATAGACATGTTGATGACTGACCGGCCAAGATTCATCTTTTCGCTATAAGTATTCACATTGACTGATAATACACTTTTGGCAACGGTTTCTAAGGCTGAAAGAATTTGATCGCTCCCTTTCAGGTTTAAAACCGATTCAAACTGTCCGGCATAGCTACTTTTAGGAGAGTCTTCAGCATCCGCAGAAGAGTAGACAAATCCACAAAACCTTTTTCTCAATAGGAGTAGCTCAATGACCTCCGTCCCTTTTGATGTCCAAAAGAAACTGTATAATACACTGAACAAATATGGTATAATCTGTTTGTTATATTATACATATTTGGGTGAAAAGAATGAATCATACTGAAATCCTTGAATTTATCTATCGCTGGAATGATGTGAATAAAATTAAAGAAAAGCACTATGTCAAGCGTTCCGAGATAAATGATATCTTGGCCTATATTGACAGTCATTTTGTACAAATCATTAAGGGCCCAAGAAGAACGGGCAAATCCACGCTTATGAAACTTGTAATCCTTGAACTAACTAAGAAATACGATGAGGATGCCTTCTTGTTTTTAAACATGGAGGATATTGCCTTAGAAAGCGAAAGGAAAAACGCTCAATTACTGGAAAGAATATATAGGGTTTATCGGGAAACAATTTATCCGAAAGGTAAACTGTTTTTATTTATAGATGAGATACAATCCGTTGAGAACTGGGAGAGATGGGTGGAAACTTATCGTGAATCAGGGGAGATTAAGTGCATCTGTTCCGGGTCTTCATCAAAAATTGCATCATACAACGGTGGTCATTTATTAACAGGACGGCATATTGATCAATTGCTGCTTCCCCTTTCGTTCAAGGATTATTTGTTATCGAAAAACCTTTCGCTTGATCTAAAAAGTGTCATTAAAAATAAAAACAGCATCAAAGCTCTTCTCAATCAGTATCTACATAACGGGGGATTCCCGGAGATTCTTTTGAATTTCAACATTGACAAAGGCGGTTCAAAACTCCTTGAACAATATTTTTACGATATTATTTACAGAGATATTGTGGATCGATGGGAAATCAGGGACATTGACCTGGTAAAAAAGTGTGCTTTTTATGCGTTGAAAAATGTTTCCAACAGAATCTCCTACAGAAAAATGCAGCGGATTATAGAAAGCACTTATGGTTCAGTTTCCATCAATACGATTACTGAATACTTCTCACATTTAAATGAAGCATATTTAATCTTTGAATGCCTGTACTATTCAAATTCAGAGAAACAAAAAAACATTCGACCCAAAAAGATGTATGCCATGGATCCAGTATTAAAAAAGACAGTGACACAGAACCTTACCAAGGATTATGGCAGAGAGATCGAAAACTATTGTTATCTGGAATTATTAAGGCAAGGATTCAGGGTATCCTATTGGATGGATGAAAATACTGAAGTGGACTTTATTTGCCAAAGAAACTCAGACAAATACGCCATTAACTGTACTTATTCCAATCTAGAAGAACCCGATTTGAAGGAAAGGGAATTAAAGGGGCTTGCTGAGTTTCCAGGAGAGGTAAAAAAAAGAATCTTAATCACCGAAGAAATGGAAGATGTGATCACTTATCGGAATAAAACTATTTCGCTCCTTCCTTTTTGGAAGTTTTTAATATTCGGGCTGTGAATGCTATGAAGATCAAGCTATTTATTTTTGATGAACATATTTTGAAAGTGAAGAGGAACTAAGTTTTGCTGGAACAAATAGGAAGAAGTTAATGAATTCACATATGCAGGAAAACCTTAAAATTAAAGCGAATGAAGAGTATTTAAGAATTCGTTATGGCAAAAATGAGCGAATTGGCGAAGTTGAAGATGGCATGGATAGTAGAATCAAGCATGATTCAACGGATAATTCGCCGATTTCTGCTGAAAAAAACGTTGAATTAATTGGCGAAAAATTATCAACAAAAAGAAAGAAAAATTTTATTAAAATTGTAGATTACTTAAACGAACATCAAACTATAAAAGCAGAAGAAATGGTAAAACTATTAGATAAAGCCCCTTCCACTATACGAGAATATCTGCGAATACTGCTAAAATGGGGATTATTGAAAAGCAAAGGAAAAACAAAAGACAGAATTTATATAAAAAACTATTGAACAGGAAGTGAGCATGGTAAACAAAGATATTCTTAAATTAG
>JAYEGQ010000288.1:0-8101 GCA_034659095.1 Thermotogota bacterium | reverse complement strand
AGTTTAAATCCTATGATTTTTTGCTTTTTTAAGGGATTTTCCCTTTTTTGGAAATGGCTGTTTTTTCGGTGGAATCATAACATAACATGATTGCACTGCAAAAACAAAAATATCGAGATTTAGACCACTATATGATGTATAAAAGACCCGATAAAAACACTATATATAGTATATTCTGGATCGAGAAAAGCCTTTTTGCAGTGGAACCATAACATGTAAATCTGTGTTATAATCAATTAAAAGCTAACAGGAGGTGAAGCGCTTTAAGCGCATTTATGAAGAAAAAAATCTTAGGACCAACATTTGAAGAAATGTTACACCCGGAAAAAATTGATAAAACGATTAGAGAAAGGGCTTTAAAAGCAATGAAAGAAGATCCTTTAGATCCCATAAACCTGTTCAACATAACTTGGAAAAATAATGAGAATAAGATTAGATATTTTGTTATGCCAAAGGAGATAACAGGTGTTAATGCAAATATCGTTGTACTTTATGGGAAAGATTTTCCAACAGAGAGTCATAAAGTTGGGGCGACTTATTCTATTCTCATGGAAAAGGTTATCAGGAATGAAATTGACCCTTTCTATAATACCTTAATATGGCCATCAACTGGAAATTATGGAATTGGCGGTGCTTGGGTTGGTTGTAGAATGGGATTTGATTCGGTGGTCCTTCTGCCTGAGATGATGAGTAAAGAAAGATTTGATTTAATTGGAGAATACGGTGGTAAGGTTATTCCCACACCCGGTTGTGAATCCAACGTGAAAGAAATTTATGATAAATCTAAGGAACTAAAGGCTGCAAATCCCGAAAAGGTAAGAATACTTAATCAGTTTGAAGAATTTGGAAATTACAGATTTCACTATTATGTGACCGGTAATACCCTGTTAGAACTAAGCCGTGAACTTTCTTCAAAAGGTATAGGAACTGGCAAAATTACAGGTGTCGTTAGTTCAATGGGATCTTCTGGAACAATTGCTTGTGGAGATCGAATCAAAGAAGAACAACCGAGAACGCTAATTATTGGTTCAGAACCTATTCAATGTCCTACACTCATGAGTAATGGATACGGTGGTCATGATATTCAAGGGATTGGAGATAAACATGTTACATGGATACACAATGTTATGAATATGGATGCCATGGTTGCCGTGGATGATGTTGAATCGAAAAAAGGATTACAGCTTTTAACAGATCCGGTAGGAATGGATTATATTTCTAAATTGGGAGTTAAAAGTGAAGATGTTGAAATGATGTCTCAAATATTTGGAATCTCTGGTGTTTGTAATCTCTACAGTGCAATAAAGGCAGCTAAATATTACGATATGACTGAAAAAGATACTCTCTTTACCATTGCGACTGATAATATAGATCGATACCGAACAGTCATGAAGGAGCTTGACGCCAAATATGGAGAAATGGACTCTTGTGAAGCAAAAGTACGTTATGAAATGCTCTTTAATGGAGTCAAAACCGATTGGGTTCAAGAAGCAACCTATGTTGTAAGGAAGAGATGGCATAATTTAAAATATTATACATGGGTTGAACAACAAGGTAAATCAGTCGAGGAACTTAATTACACTATGACTGAAGAGTTCTGGCAAGAACAAAGGGACAAAATCAAAGAAACAGATAAATTAATGACAGCATATAGACACAGCGAATGATTGATTGAATAGTTCAATATTATAAAAGGGGCAATGATCTTATTGCCCCTTTTTAAATTTAAAAATATCTTCCGAATACTTCTGGTACTGTAGATATTTTATCGATTAACGCACCGATTGTTCCTGAGAAAGCAAAACCACTCTCAAAATCCCCGATAGAAGCTGAATAAAGAGCCTTTGCAATACAATATGGTGCTTTTTTAAAGTCACAGGTTCTGATACATTGGTATGGACAATTAAATGGTTTTTTTATACCGCGCTGAACATCTTCTAAAAACTTATTTTTTACAGCTCTTCCCGGCATCCCAACGGGGCTGTTAATGAGTTCTATATCAGATTCTTTTGCATTAATAATCGTATCCTTGAAAGCAGGGTGTGCATCGCATTCTTGTGTTGCAATGAATGATGTGCCAACTTGAATCCCATCAGCCCCCACTGCAAAGAGTTTGTCCGATTCCTTTTTGGAAAAAACTCCACCGCCGGCAATAAGGGAGATTCTTTTTTCCGTTATTGTGGAAAGAAAATCTTTTATGGAAGGTATGACTTCTTCTAAATATTGATCGTGGTATGTGTTTAAAAAGTCACGTTTAAATCCTAAATGCCCTCCGGCTTGCGGACCTTCAAGGACAAAAGCATCAGGTAATCGGTTGAAATACCTCAACCAGCCTTTTATTATAACTTTTGCGGCTTTTAAAGATGAGATAATTGGTACCAATTTTGTTTTAGAATGTTCAGGAACCAAACCTGGTAGTTCTAAGGGTAATCCAGCCCCTGAAAAAATCACATCCACGCAGTTTTTTACAGCTGTTTTCACCATGTCGTTGTAATTAGATAAGGCTACCATGATGTTAACACCAATAATTCCATTACTTTTTTTTCGAGCCATTTTAATTTCATTTTCCAATCCTTTTAAATCCGCTGCCCTTAAATCCCTTTCGCAATTCTTTACACGAAATCCTATTCCTGCGGTTCCAATCACACCAATTCCCCCTGCATTCGCAACGGCTGATGCAAGATTGGATAAGGAAATACCTACGGCCATTCCACCTTGTACAAGGGGAACTTTTGGGATCAATCCATTGATGTTCAATTCTTTTATAATATCACTCTCCATCTAGTAAATTGACTATTAGTCACCTTCGAAGTATAACATAATTTTTTTAATTTGTTTTATTTGGTATACTAGAAGATGTGTTACAAAATCAGGATGATTTTATCGAAGAACAGGTCAGTATTATACTGGGTAAAAATTATGTCATTTCCTTTCAGGAAAAATCCGGTGACTCCTTAAACTCTCTTAGAGAGAGGCTTTACCATTCTAAAGGAATCATTCGTAAAATGGATACAGATTATCTTTGTTATTCAATAGCAGATACTATATTTGATCATTATTTTTCTTATTTGGAATATTTATCTGAAAATATTGAGAACCTGGAGGAAAAAGTAACCGTGGTAACTGAAGAAGTGGAAGAGGAATTTTCAGTTTACCTATCCCCCGTCGGAGTTTTGAAGAAACAAACCAAATAAATTTTGATTTGTTTCTCAAAGGTTGTTTCCAATTCCGGACCTTGATCCTTTTGTCTGTTATCTTTTTCTTTAGAATTCAAAAAAGTCTTGATCGTTGATAAAAAAGTGTTATAATAGAAGGGGAATGTTATTGGGGGAAGTGTGTTAAGCACTTCCCCTTTGTCATCTTGACGGGTATTTGGATGTACGGGAATTACTTGGGGTTATGTCTTGAATACTTATAATGAGGTGATAAGATGAAAGTTGTAGATATAATCTTTCCGGATTTGAGCACGCCTTGTCAATTGCCGGTGGCGGGTTCCAGGATTTCGGCCGGTTTTCCATCCCCGGCAGATGATTTTATTGAAAATTCTTTGGATCTAAATCTTGAATTGATTAAAAATCCGGTGGCTACCTTTTTCGTTCGGGTATCGGGTTCTTCCATGAAAGATGCCGGTATTTTTGATGGTGATATACTCATTGTCGATAGATCCCTCAGGGCTGCAAACAGAAAAATCGTCATTGCAATACTCAACGGGGAACTTCTTGTGAAGCGTCTCTGCATACGCGATGATCAATACATACTGATGCCTGAAAATAAAAATTACTCACCAATATATTTAACAAATGACAGTGATTTGAATATATGGGGGGTTGTTACAAATGTCATTCACAGGGTATGATAGCAGTGGAGACCAACAGAGTCTTTTTGAGAATCAACCGGTTGAAAAGGCCCGTGGAATCATCTCTGGAAAAGCTTATAACAAGTATTGTTGGATTGGTACCAGCGGCTTTTCTTATGATGATTGGGTTGGTCTGGTTTATCCAAAACAGCTCAAAATGAATCAATGGTTTGATTATTACTGTGATATGTTCAACGCCCTTGAATTAAACATGTCTTATTACCGACTCCCCTCAAAGAAGGTCATCCAATCATTTGTAAACAGAGCGCCAAAAGGTTTCTTTTTATCCATTAAGGCACATCAGTCGATTACTCATAATGGGAAAATGGACTATGTTCCGGCCTTTAATGAACTGATGCATCTGATCGGTGATCATGGTATGTACTCCGTTTTGCTACTTCAGTTTCCCAACGCCTTTAAATATCATCGGGATCAGTTTAAATTTCTGCGAGAATTGTGTACGGTTTTAGATTGTAAAAAAGCCGTGGAATTTAGGGACAATTCCTGGAACAAAGAGGAAATTCGAGATTGGGCTCAAGATAATGCAGTCCTTTTGGTGTCTGTTGATGAACCGCAACTTAAGGGTTTAATGCCTCCAACGCTTATGGATTGCAGTGGTATGTACGTTCGTTTTCACGGAAGGAATACGGCCAAATGGTGGCATCATGAAAAAGCCTATGAACGTTACGATTATCTTTATTCAAACGAAGAGCTGTTGGAATGGGTTAAAAAGATAAGAATTGAACCTGAAAAGCCCAGCGTATTTTTCTTTAATAATCATTATAAGGGGCAATCGGTTAAAAACGCTTTAATGTTTTCCGAGTTACTTGAAAAAAATGGCAACCAGCGTTCCCGTGGAGGATGAGTCGATTATGAATAGTTCTAACAGTCATTATGCATTGGTAGATTGCAACAATTTTTTCGTTTCCTGCGAAAGAGTTTTTAATCCTTCGCTTGAGTCAAAGCCCGTTGTGGTGCTTTCAAATAACGATGGGTGTGTCGTGGCCAGATCACAGGAAGTGAAGAATATGTCTATTCCCATGGGAGTTCCCTTTTATCAGGTCAAAGACAAACTCGAATCTGCCAACGTTCAAGTGTTTTCCTCAAACTTCGTTTTATACGGGGATATGTCTGCAAGGGTTTTAAAAACACTCTCCAGATTTTCCGGAGAAATTGAGCCCTATTCCATAGACGAAGCGTTTTTAAAAGTGAGGGGATTGAACGAAAAACAGGTGACATCATGGGGTAGAGAAATGGCTTATACCGTAACAAAGTGGACGGGGATACCCGTTTCGGTGGGGATTGGAAGGACAAGAACATTGGCAAAATTTGCCAATGTTATTGCCAAAAAACAACCACAATACAAAGGCGTTTACAGTTGTGAGGACACATATCTTGAAGAATGGATGAAACGTTACCCGGTGGAGGAAGTATGGGGGATAGGGCGAAAATTTGCTGCAAAATGTCACCGATTTAAAATAGATACGGTCTATGACCTGAAAAATGTGGCACTGCACTGGGCTAAAAAATACTTGGATACCGTTGGGACGCGAACGGTTATGGAATTGAGAGGGGAGGAATGTATTCTTTCCACAATCCCTTCGAAACGGGGAAGCATTATTAGATCCAGATCCTTTGATCCTCCTATTGAAGATTTTGAATCTCTTTACAGGAGAATTGGACTGTTTGTAGCGACTGCAGCTGAAAAATTGAGGGAATACAAAATGTGTACCAAATCTTTCGCCATCTTTATTATGTCTTCAAGATTTATCCGAGACAATTATTATGGTTCGGTTCCCGTCTTATTAGACAGGGCGACTGATAACACCGTTGAAATGCTTAAGTTGTTGAGAGAGGCCTTAAGAAAGATCTATCGTCAAGGTGTTTTGTATAAAAAAGGCGGTGTGGCAATGGGTGATTTGGTTAAGAGAGATGCAGTTCAAATTCCTTTGAACGATCCGTTTCCAAAATCTTTTCAAGACAAAGCAGAGAGAATTGTCAATACATTGGATGGGGTTAATTCCAGATTTGGACGAAATATCGTAAAATTGGGAAGTTACGCGATGATAAACAAAACAACGGATAAAAAGGAAAAGATTTCAAAACGTTTCACTACACACTGGTCGGATATACCGGTGGTGAAAGCAAAATAAACAGGAGGGATAACAAGTGAGAAATTTTGTATTTCAGAACAAAACAAAGATTATCTTTGGAAGAGACACGGAAGAAAAGGTTGGAAAAGAAATAAAAAGACTGGGTAAGAAGAAGGTGCTTTTCCATTATGGTGGCGGGAGTATTAAGCGATTTGGCTTATACGATAAAGCTGTAAAACAATTAAAAGAAGAGGGAATTAAGTATGTAGAACTGGGAGGTGTTAAACCTAACCCATCGTTAAGCTTGGTAAAAGAGGGAATCGATCTTTGCAGACGAGAAAATGTTGATTTTATTCTTGCCGTTGGCGGGGGGAGCGTAATTGATTCTTCAAAGGCAATTGCTGCAGGCGTTCCTTATGCAGATGATGTATGGGATTTTTACGACAATAAAGCCCGAATAAAAGAGGCACTCCCTTTAGGTGTTATCTTAACACTTCCCGCAGCGGGAAGTGAAGCCAGCGATGCCAGTGTTATCACTGATGAAGAAAGAAAATTGAAAAGAGGCACTGGGAGTCCTTTAATTCGACCGGTCTTTTCGATTTTGAATCCAGAGATAACGTTCACTTTACCACCCTATCAGACTGCAGCCGGTATAACGGATATGATGGCTCATATTATGGAACGTTATTTCACACAGGAAAGAAACGTGGATTTAACCGATCACATGTGTGAAGCGGTATTGAAGACGATTGTTAAAAATGCCCCCCTTGTGTTGGAAAACCCGGAAGATTACAACGCTAGGGCAGAGATCATGTGGGCTGGGACATTGGCCCATAACGGCCTACTTGATACTGGCAGACTTGGTGATTGGGGTACCCATATGATCGAACATGAATTAAGCGCTTTATATGATTTGACTCATGGTGCGGGATTGGCGATCATTTTCCCCGCGTGGATCAAATACGTCTATAAGGCTTATCCTGAAAAGATGTTGCATTTTTTCCATAATGTGTTTGATGTTGAAGCAGTATTTGATGATCCCCAATACATGATTGAAGAGGGTTTAAAAAGGCTTAAGAATTTTTACCGCTCAATCGGAATGCCTGTATCTCTTAAAGATGCCGGTATTGAAGAAAATAAATTTGAAGAAATGGCCGGGAAATGCACTGTTTTTGGCCCGATAAGCAATTTTGTCAAATTGGAAAAATCAGATGTGGTTGAGATATACAAATTAGCCGCTGAATAATTTAAAAATAATCAAAAAAGAATGTATAATAATCACGCTGTTTTTTTGAGCAGCGTGATTTTTTTGAGGATGTGATGGTATGGAAAAAAAGGAACAGTTAAAAAAAGGAGTAGCGAAAGAGGTTTTGAGGTATATAGAAACGGACATGGTCATTGGATTAGGGTCGGGCTCTACAATGGTTTATGTCATTGAGGAAATCGGTAATGCCATAAAAGAGAAAAAGATAAAAAAAGTATACGGTGTTCCCACATCTTTTCAGTCTGAAATATTGGGAAGGGAACATGGTATCAAAATTCTTGATTTCAATACAATTGAGAAAATAGATTTGGCGATTGATGGTTCAGACGAAGTCGATCCAAAGAAAAACCTCATAAAAGGTGGAGGTGGAGCCCACACCAGAGAAAAGTATATTGATTATTTTGCTGAAAGGTTCATTGTGGTTGCCGATGAGAGCAAATTAGTTCGAAGCCTTGGTCAAAAATTTCCAGTACCAGTGGAAGTTCTGCCTGAGGCTTACCATTCCGTTCAAAAAAGGTTATCCAATTTAGGAGCTGTATCACAATTAAGGATTGCTATAAAAAAGGCTGGTCCGGTGATTACAGATCAGGGTAATTTTATCCTGGATGCCAAATTTGGTTCTCTTGACCAACCAAAACAAATGGAAATTGATATTAACAATATTCCCGGAGTTCTTGAAAACGGTATTTTCACAAGAACAGTTGAGTGTGTGTTAATAGGAAGTTATTCCGATGGTAAAGCAAAAGTAATTCGTATATAGAACATAATTTAGTATAATCTTTTTTGGATGAAAGCGTTTTTGGTTTAATCGTTTGATGGGGAGGTATCAATGGAAAAGAAAAAAGGATATATTGGCGATTTTTTGTCAAAAAAATATTATTTATACAT
>JAYEGQ010000287.1:0-1591 GCA_034659095.1 Thermotogota bacterium | reverse complement strand
TTCCTGTCACTGAAAGAAGAAAATTGGTGGAAATTTGGGTCAAAGCTTTTATGTTTATGTCTGCGATCTTCGCAAAAGACCGAAAATAAAACAAGAAACGCATAAAATCATGGGCATCCCGCTGCACTGCGCCCTCTTACTTATAGGGACGTAAACGAAACTCAACCTCATATAATTGTAACCTCACGTTACTTAATGTTTTCAAAGCATATCGAATAGACTCATTCGCTTGATGGGCAATTATTAAACCCTCAACAGACTCACTCGATTCAGCAAGATTTTCTTCTACCCATCCGATATATCGCAATGCCTGCCCAACTGTTTTGTCGCTTGATTGATTCCGTTTTAATTCAACCACTAACCATCGAGGCTCTTTACGATGTTTTGCCAACAAATCTATTCTTCCGATGCTACAAGGATATTCATAGCCAGCTTCATCATCGCCGGGTTCAGAATAAATCGCCCATTCTTTTCCTAAGGAAAGATGATTCCAATTATCCCTTAAGAATTCATGTAAATACCTTTCTAAGCCAAAACGTTGAGCTTCCTCAGAAGTGGTAGCCGTATCTTTTAATGCCTTTAAAGTTTCTTTATCTTCAGTATCGTTGTCACTACGTATAGTCCACCATAGAGCGTCTAATGTCCAAAGATCGAGTTCGGTTTTTTGAGCAATTTCCAATAAAAGTTTATTAATCTTCAAATAACGTTTTCCGAAAGATTCACCTCGTTCAAATTTTGGCCATACATTTAGTATCTTGAGTGCTCCCTCTGATGTATTATTCCAAACACCATACTTATCAGGATAAGTAACCAAAAGTATTGCTGTAGTTATTGCTTTTCCCATTCCGTTAATAGAACCAGCAACATAATCAAGCCTGCTTTCAATACCTTGGTTTTCATCAACAAGAATTTTTAGTGCCTCACGTAAAGCGTGCATATCTGAACATATTTTAGACCCCATTCTATGTAGACCGCTCCAGTGTTTATTATTGTCGAAAAGGAGAAACTCTTTAAATTCTTGCTCTGTTATTTCAAAAACACTTTCTGATGAGAAAACTGGTCGAAATCTACTGATAACTCCATCACGGGGGTCTACTATACTGTGGAAGATCTCGTTATCTGAGCTTTTGAGTTTTACAAATCGACTCTTCAACTCCGAAACTGCTGATTCTATTTCTTTTTGTGTATTCATTTTGCTCTCTCTTCGTGGTATAACCATTGATTGACAGGCCAATTTGCCTTGGTATAACGATATTGAGGGTGTTTTCGGGCAGATTTGCCTTGCTCTATTATCTTCAATTTCGTTACTATTTTTAATAGATGAGAATACCATATGTCAACGTCTGAAAACACCTCTAAAAATAGGAAACTGCTTGAAAGGACTGGATTCCCGCCTTCGCCTGCCTGTGCGTACTCGCACGCAAACAGGCGGGAATGACAAGTTGAGGAGTGACTGGTTCGGTTGGCTTATGCTGCCTGTACTATCATTTCCTGGTATGAAAATTCCCTAAGCCCTGCATTAGCCTTTGCATGCTCAATTGTCATGTTTACTAAATTACCATTTTGATCTAAATCAACATAAATATTTTCA
>JAYEGQ010000286.1:0-8155 GCA_034659095.1 Thermotogota bacterium | reverse complement strand
TTCAAGTTTTGTAACAGCTGATATGCTTTGTATAGATCAGTTGAGGACAGTAATATGGAAATGATAGTTTGTGAAGTCAAAACGGATTTGATGTTGATGCCTTCCAATTTCATCGCATTAGTTACATCAGCCAGGATACCCGGTTTTACACCTACACCGGGACCTTTTAGTTTCAAGACGCCAATGTCATCGGTATAGGAACAGCTTTTTACGATAAAACTGTTTTTTACCCCTGTTGAAGAAATGGTCGTCAAAGGTTTTATGTCATCTAAATCACCATTTATATTGAAAAGATTGAGGGGGATATCATCCGGTTTAAGTGGTTCAAACGCTCTTGGATGAATGATTTCCGCTCCAAAGTAAGATAATTCTGCTGCTTCCAAATAGGACATCTTTTTAATATTCCAGGCATTGGGTACAATTTTGGGGTCAGCACTTAAAAATCCCTTGACATCTTTCCAAAGGTCTAGAGACTGAGCTTTAACACATCTGGCAATGGCTGCTGCTGAGTAATCGCTTCCGCCTCTCCCGAATAGATTTACCTTTCCAGTATCTGAGATTCCATAAAAACCGGGGACAATATAGATTAATTCATTACTGAAAAAAGATGCCACCTGACAGGAACATTTGTCAAAATCCACACTTGCATTGCCATATTCTCCATCGGTGAGAAGCCCCATTTCTTCGGGGGTTGCTTCTTTGCAATTAATGCTAAGGTGATTTAAAATATTATAAAGGGTAAAAGCAGAGAGCCTTTCCCCATAACTAAGTACTGTGTCCCTTACAAAATCAGGAGCTTCACCGATATAATGGATACCCAGGAGGAAACGTTTCATCTCTTCAACACGTTTTTCAAGTTCCGAAAAGGTTTTTTTAATTTCATTTGATCCATTAAGATAATCCGAAAGAATGGCCTTGTGCGCAGTTAATAACGTTTGCTGTAACTGTTCAATGGAATTAAAATCTCTGTGAACGTTTTCAATGGTTGAAATGATGGTGTCTGTCATCCCATATAGAGCAGACACAACAATAATCAACGGTTTGTTATAACTTTTTATAACTTTAACGAGTTTAGAAATGTCTTCTCTCTTTTTTAAATTGGAACCTCCAAATTTGACTACTTTCATCATTTTCCTCCAAGAGCATAAGAATGCATGACTTTTTAATCCTTTATATAGATGTTCATTTGATCCATTTTAAGGTAAAGTCAGCTAAAGTCGATTATACCATTTCAAAAAAGCTAAACTTAGTCTACCCAAATATATTTTCTTGTGTCGGTGGCTAAAAAAGGTTCCGAATGGGGTATAAAATCTAATATGGCTGCCGGTGGTAATCGACCAGGTGCGTAAAGTTTAACCTTTCCTTTGATGTTCCCGTTAGAATCACTGCCAACCAAAGTAATGGATTGCGTGTACAAGGAATCTTTATCCGAGTGTTTTTGTGCATCCGGCAGGATAAAAAGAGAAGAACCCGGGTGTTTTTGACGAAAAACTTCTTCCACGGTCTCCAACGGATGTTTTTCATAAGGGATGATGGGGGTTGAGTAAAATGTCTTACCCTTTTCTTTCGCTTCTTTTTGTACCAAATATACCGCTTCCTGAAAGGTTTGATAATCTAAGTTGAGTAAATTAGTAATAGAAATGTCAACCGGTGTTTCAAGTTCATCCTTCAACCATTTTACTTGGAGAGAATACCAGGTTTGTAGATATCTTTGTGTGTTAGGCCAATGGTTTAATACAGTTTGTTCTTCTGTTAAAATCTTCAAGACCAGTTCAACATCAGATTCTATTCCAGCGTTAATAGCCACTAAACTGAGAATTCCCGCACGAATACTACCTATGCCTGTTATTTCTGTAAGTAATGAATAATAAGGGTGAATTCCATACGAAAGAGATCGCATGATCCGTTGATATTCATTTTCTCCCAGGTCTGGCCAAAAACCTCTGCCTGCACCTTGTCTAATAAAACTCAACACCAATTGCATATCATTGGGCAGTGATGAAGTCCATGCCGGAGGTCGTTGTCTCATGGCAGTAGCTGTGTTTTCTTTATAACCCAATCCAATTCTCATAGCAACGGTTCCCAAGCCGTATTGCATAATTCCTGTATCCGGGAAATTTCCAGATACAGTTGCCACATTCCACATGCCCGGAAAAATTGGTAGAAATGGGGGATAATGGGAGGGTATTGTACCGGTTGTAGGGATTAAAACTGCGGTTGCTTCGTACCTGTTCCAGAAAGAGGCTTGATCTGGCTCCCCATCATTAGTTTTGGGGATAACGCTGAAGAATTGTGAAACCTTTTCGGGATTGAGCATGTATGAAGCGGTTAATAGTCCAAGATTCGTGATGTTATCATCTTCCAGCATCTTGATTTCCGTTAGCCTTTTATAAGCCTTCCGAAGAACTTTTTTCTTGTCATTGCTTTTATAATGTGTATCTAATATTCTAACTGGATCAACGGACATAATACCCAATGCAGCTAATTCAATATCACCTAATTCTCGGGTGATGGAGGTGTTAAAATAACGTGAATAACCCTGAGAGACTACGTTGAATGAACGGTCAAGAGCTGTTTCAAGTTGATCGTCTAATCCCCGCTTCAGTTTCTCTTCAAGTATCTCTTGAGTTCGACTTCCCCGACTACCTGTTGAGAACAGGACTCTACCGTATCCTCTGACCGTGTGGCCTTTTCTGCCGGCCCTTCCCTCGAATTGCAGGATATCCAAAAAGGTTGGCCATAAGTTATCATCGTTGTAAGGTGAATATTTTACAAAGATGAGTATGTCATCGGTTGGAGAATTGAATCCATAAGCTAATGTTTGTGTCGAAACAAGTACTGTTAGCGGAGCTGCTGGATTTTTAAAGGCCTTCTCTATATCATGACGTTCTTCAATGGGGATATCGGCGTTATGAAAAGCCACAACGGCATTCTGATTCAGGTTACGTTTAATATAGGGAACAGCTCTGTTGAGAACAGGAATTCCCATCTCCTCAAAGCCTTCCAGCAGATACCAACCACTCTTTTTTGAGGGAATGATAATCATGGTTTTAATACCCTTTTGGATATTATCTTCTAAAATTTGAGTATAGATGGATTTAGTAATCTTTTTTCGGTTTTTTCGGCTGGGGGCGGAAATTTTAACAAAGGATCGTTCTAACGGTAAAGGCCTCCAATCACTTTCGATTAACAGGGAAGCGTCGATCCAATTTGCCATTTCTAAAGCATCAGGCATAGTGGCAGATAGTAGAAAAAGTGTTTTTTTGTCGCCCATTGCGTGAACGATACATTCCTCATAAACAATGCCTCTTGAGTTTTGTACTAGCATATGCGCCTCATCAATGATGATCAATTCAGCGACCTGTGTCCATGAAGAATTGGAATGACGTGAGGCCAAATAGGCTTCCGGGGTTGCCACAACGATATCGAAATTATCCTTCACGTCCATTTTGTTTTCACCAGTTCGTAGGTAAATCCTGAATTTTGTCTCTTTCAAATCCTGGTAGACTTGTCTTGCCAACGCTCTGGTAGGTGACAAATAAATGGTTCGTTTTATCTTTTGCCCGGCTTTCAATTTCTTTTGCATGGCCATGAATGCAACGACAGTTTTTCCGGATCCCGTTGGTGTGGCAATAACGGCATTTCCTCCGTCATAATATTGGTGGAAAGCTTGTTGGATAGGATTTAGGAAAAATGGTGCAAGTTCGCCCAAAATTTTTCCTCCATCTTCAGCTTTGATAAAGCCATCTTTTCCGTTTATCATGATTTTGTAATCATTGGATTCTGTTCCCGTCTTTATCATTGAATCTGAATCATTAGCAATATAAATACTGTTCATATTGACTCCTTTTGTATCATTTTGTAGATTTTAACATAAAGAGATTATTGTTAGGAAAGCAAACATTAAGGAAAACGTGAAAAAATCATAAGAAGAAAATTTATTTGTATAGAAAACGAAGGATAATCGTTTCTTAATATATTGACCATTAGCTCTCTAATATGTATGAATAGGAAACTACAAACATTTATTTCTTTTAAGACTAATGTTAACTGTAAAATCTTTTTCTTTGTATTGATAAAACTTGAAAATGTTTTGTAATTATGTTAAAATCTTAACTGAGAGCTTGAGAGCATGATTGAATTAAAAATAATAAAGGAGCTGAAAAGCATGAAGAGAAAGATTTTAGTAGTCGATGATGAGCCTTCTATAGTCGAACTTTTGAGTTATAATTTAAAAAAAGACGGATATGAGGTTTTAAAGGCTTATAATGCAGAGGAAACAATGGAATATGCGGATAACGATGAAGATATCGATTTGTTCATCATTGATGTTATGCTGCCTGATGTAGATGGATTTGATTTAACCAGAAAACTCAGAGCACATGAAAAACATCAGAACAAACCCATAATTTTCTTAACTGCAAAGACCGAAGAATTCGATAAAATCCTGGGACTTGAATTGGGTGCTGATGACTATATTACCAAGCCCTTTAGTGTCAGAGAAGTACTCGTTAGGATTAAGGCTATTTTTAGAAGAATTCAACGTTCACTGGAACAAAAGGCGGAAAAGCCAAAGCGTATTGCTGTAAAGGATCTTGAGATTGATCTGGAACGTTATGAAATATTAGTTCGTGGAGAAGCGAAGAATTTGACACCGTTGGAATTTGAACTGCTTAGATTTCTGGCGGAAAATGAAGGAAAAGTATTCAGTCGCGATGTTTTATTGGACAGTCTTTGGGGTTATGATTATTACGGTGATACAAGAACAGTAGATGTTCACATCAGAAGATTGAGAACTAAGATTGAAGAAGATCCTTCTAACCCTCAATACATTATGACTGTAAGGGGAAAAGGGTATAAGTTTAAGAATCCCGGAGGAGAGTCATAAGGCTTTTCAAAAGATTTTTGTAGAATAAAAGCAAAAAATACATGATATGATGGGATACATGATTTTTATGTATCCCTTTTTTTGAGGTGACTAACATGGGTTTTAGTGTGGAAAGACCTACTTATAAAGATAAACCGGGGATTATTGAACTTTGTTCTCAGATATGGGATGGCAACGATTACATTCCCTATTTGTTGGACAGGTGGTTGAATATTACAGATCCCTTTTTGATTGTACGTGATTTAGAAAGCGGTAAAATTTGTGCTGTTGATCACGCAACAATTTTCAACGATGTTGCATATGGGGAAGGACTAATGGTTCATGTGGATTATCGAGGCCAGGGGTTGGCGAAGCTCATTACCAAGGAAATTATGAGAGAAGTTCTAAAAAGCGGCGTGAAAACGTATATGGCATTAATTTTCTCACAGACTAAGGACAGCATTCATTTATCCAAAAAGGCCTTCTTTGAAGAAGTTAATGGATATTATTTATTGGAAAAAGTTCTTAAAAAGGATGTAAAGTCTCTTTCTTTGAAAGAAGATGTGAACGTCAGGCCTGTTTTTCCCGAAGAGATTTCCAGATATCGAAAAGAATTTAACCAATTGCTTTTTGCGACAAACAATGCAATTGTGGATGCCTGGACATATTATCCATCAACTGAATATCTGTCGGGTAAGTTTTTATTCGAGTGTGATGAAGGAAAATTAATTGCCGGGGTGCATGAACATGAGAAAGAGCTATTTTCCATTTGCCTTTACACACAACCCGGTGAATGGCTAAAAAAGCTCTTGCCGTATTTGGAAAAATATGCCAAGCATTACGGATGTGAAGTGATAAGTGTTGCCATCCCATTTTTAAGAAAAAATTGGACTCAAAACTTTTTAAATGCAGGTTTTACAACTCTTTGGGAAAGCGGAGAACTGACACTCGAAGAATCCTCTGCATATCTTTATTCATTGAACTGGACCAATATGGATCGTGTTGTTTTACCAAAACAAATGGAAAAAGATTCAATTCCAAAAAACTATTATCGATGTGCATCAAGGTGTAAATATGGATTCACTCAAGTCATAGAGAGTTTTCCATTGAAAAATGATGAACCTTTTCCGACCACTTATTATCTTGTTTGCCCACATTTAAAGTATCATCTTTCAAAACTTGAGGAGTCAGGTGTGATATCATTATTGGATGAAATGAAAAATACCAAAGCATATCAACAGTTAGATAACTATTATACAAAGGAACGCAAAGATCGATTAAACCACTCATTGCTCAATTATCAAGAGATTGAAAAAAGGTTTTCCAATGCTCTGGAATTGGGAATAGGAGGAATAAAAGATCAAAAAGGAATTAAATGTTTGCATTTGCATGTGGCAACTTATCTGGCGAAACTACAAGATCCGGTAGGTCTCAAAGCTATGGAATTGCTAAGAGATAAGGGTATCGCATTACATTGCGAGAATATGGATTGCTTCAAACATTTTGAAGCTTATTATATGAGGTGATTTTTTGAAAGTTGGAATGATATTTGGTACCAGGCCAGAGGCAATAAAGATGGCCCCGTTATATCACAAACTAAAAGATCGTGGGGTTGATGCTAAAGTCATAGCAACTGCTCAGCATAGGGAAATGTTGGATCAGGTTTTATCCCTTTTTACAGTAAAATCTGATTATGATTTAAATGTGATGAAGCACAGGCAAAGCCTTGCCGGGTTAACAGCCAGGCTATGTGATGCCATCGACAACGTCTTTAAACAAGAGCAATTCGATTGGATACTGACGCAGGGTGATACCACTTCCACATTTGTCGGGTCGTTGATCGCTTTTTATCATAAGATACCAGTTGGCCACGTTGAAGCGGGGTTACGCTCATTTAACCGATTGGATCCTTTTCCTGAAGAATTAAATAGAAGAATGGCCTCTCAATTGGCAACTTTACATTTTGCACCAACTCAAAAGGCAAAAGAAAATCTGTTAAAAGATAACATGGATGAAAAGAGAATCGTGATAACCGGGAATACGGTTATTGACGCTCTGTTATGGATTATTAATAAAAAGAGTGAGGAATTGGATGAGATTGTAAAAAAATACGGATTGACCGATCAAAAGTATATTCTTATGACCATGCACAGAAGAGAAAATCATGGTAACAGGATGGCAAATACCATGAGGGGTATCAAAAAGTTGATCAAAAAGTACAAAGATTATCAACTGATCTTTCCGGTTCATTACAATCCCGCTGTAAGAGATGTTGTTGAAAAGGAATTAAAAGGAATTGAACATATCATTTTGACCGATCCTGTTGAATATCTAGATTTTGTGGCACTGATGAGAGATTGCAAATTTATCATCAGCGATTCAGGTGGTGTTCAGGAAGAGGCTCCGTCGCTAGGCAAACCGGTATTGGTTTTACGAGAAACCACAGAACGTCCGGAAGCCATTCAATCGGGAGTTGCTAAATTGATTGGGACAGATGCTGATTCAGTTTTTGAAAATGCTTCATTGTTGATTGATAATTGCCCCGTATACCAAAGCATGTCCGTTGCTTCAAATCCTTTTGGGCAGGGAGATGCTTCTGAAAAAATTGCGGATTCTTTGTTGAGGTGTCAATGATTGGTGAGAAAATGAATGAGAAAAAAAAGTTCAAGCTTGTTCTTGCGCCCATGGCTGGAGTTACAAACAGGGCTTATCGCCAATTAATAAGAGAAACCAATTTTCAAGCTGTGGATATTATTTTTACAGAGATGATCAATGCAACAGGTGTTTCGCGCTTGGATAATGGTACCCTTAATCTTTTACCAGATCGTGATGAATCTTGTTTTGTGCAGATATACGGTAATAATGCCTTGGATCTTTCTAAAGCGGCTGATTATATTTTAACCAATTATCCGAAAGTGGAAGGGATAGATGTCAATGCTGCCTGCCCTGTTAGAAAGGTTGTAAGAAATGGTTCAGGAGCTGCTTTGTTACATGATCCAGATAAATTGAAAGCAATTATCAAACAACTCAGGAACATCGTTGAGGGAACAAGTAAAAGTTTGAGTCTAAAGATTCGAAAAGGCTGGGAAGGGTATGATAATTATCTTGATGTGATTAACATTTGTGACGTGATGGGAGTGGATTTTGTATCTATTCACGGTAGGACTGTTGAACAAATGTATTCAGGTATTGCCGATATAGGTGTGTTGGATAAAATAAAAACAGAAAGATGCGAAATTTTTTGGACTGGGGATATTTTTTCATTAGAAAGCATTCAAAGAATAGCTG
>JAYEGQ010000285.1:0-8196 GCA_034659095.1 Thermotogota bacterium | reverse complement strand
ACTGAGAAAGGGTATGAGTGAAAAACTCGCTGGTATGGATCAGTTACGTGTTGTAAAAATCGGGGATTTGGATTATTCTCTTTGTAAAGGTTTTCATTGTGAGAATACAGGGAATATCGGTATTATTAAAATCATTAAAACCGAACGATTAAAAAGGTCCAAAGGAGAGGGACAGGAACAAACAACCCGCATTTATTTTATTGCCGGGAACAGGGCCTTGAAAGATTATCAAATGAGTCACCGAATTTTGAAGGAAACCACAGAATTCTTATCCACATCAAAAGAGGAATTGCAAGTGCGTTTGCAAAATTTGTTGGATGAAAATAAAACCGTTTCAAAAATGAGCAAGAGATTGACTGAATCGCTGGCAAAAGAGATGTATCAGAATATTCAAACCAGAGGTGTGGATGGAAAGAGAAGAATTGTTAAAGTCTTGCCGTCAGAAGAGAGTGCAAAAGGCCTTTCGAAGGAAATCATGAAGGAACCTAATACTATCGCTGTATTCTTGTTCGAAAAATCAAAACATAACGGGTTTAACATTATTTCAACTCATGATAAAATCGATGCTCAGGAAATTCTCAACTCCCTCAAGAACAGTTTAGAGATCAAAGGTGGGGGAAATTCCAATATGACACTGGGTGTGGTTCATGGTCATTTGGAACATATCAAAGAGGAAGCGGAAAACATCATTAATAAATACTGAGAGTTGAGGGGGGGTACATTTTTATGAAAAAGTTCTTAATCACGGGAATTTTAATTGTTTTATTATTACCAGTTGTCTTTGCTTTACAAACGGGGATCATTTTCAACGGTGATTTGCAATCAGACAACAATAGCTATATCGGTTTCGTTGCCAGAAGTCAATTTGGACTTGGAGGATTGGAAATAGCTGCCATGCCTAAAGTAGGACCGGAGGCGGATTTTACCAGTTATCGTTTTATCATCTCTCCATCTATCGGATGGGGAACACCTGAGTTGAGAATCTTCGCCGGAATAACACCTCACATAGAGATTAACGAAGGAAAATTCAACTTTGATCCCACAAAATGGGGTATAGGAGCGGGATCTACTTTCGCAGTAGCCAGAAACATCATTGGGTTTTTTGAGTTTTTTGCCGTATTCGGTTTCACGGGAACTGATGAAACTGAGGGGTTTGCGGAAAACACCATGCTCAGTGTGGGAATCACATACAATTTTGATGTGGGATTTTAAAAAACTAATTTGCTCTAAACGATACACTGACTTGCAATCGTAAGGGATCGATTCGGTCGGGGATGTAAAGTAATTTAAGATTTTTTACCACTATATTGGCCAGTTCAGGAGAAACGGCACTGGATATGTTCACAAGTGTATTTGCAGATGATCCGGTGATATAAAGTTCTACAATAACCTGTCCCGATACGGTCTCTTTTCTTATTCCGGGTTTTTTCAGCAGTGCTTGATAATCTTGTTGGAGGCCAGTTTTCACGCTATCCAAGTTTGGGATATCGTATTGTTCAAGGGCATTTAAATCAATTATTTGTGCACTTTGTACTTGATTGTTTGTTGGGTCGGCAAGAGAAAACAACACATCGCTGTCAATGTTTTTTTTTGTCGGCGGCGCTGCCTGAATTTGATTAAAATCCAAGGTTCTTTGTTCAAAGATGCTTTTAGGTACGTTCAAAGGGTTTTCCGGTTGTGAGACTTCAACAGGTCTAATCCCGGAAGTAACTCCTTCCACTTTTTGGGACTCTTGTGCCTCAAAGGTCTTAAGGGCTTCAAACAAAGGATCGGGTTGCTTATTGATCTCTTGTTCTTTAGGAACAACGGGTTCAGGTTGTTGTTGTACAACGGCTTCTTCCACTTTCGGTTCAGCTTTGGAAGGACTCATATTGATATTGATGGAAAGATATTCTTCTCTTTCAGTTTCATAAGGTGATGAATTCAGCACAAACAACAAGGCCACAATCAACAAGACTTCAACAATTGCCGCCAAGATGCCTGATACGATAAACTTAGGTTCTATACCCTTTTCCTGGTAATATTTTCCTTCGATATTAACCACCCTTTATCGTACTTGTATGTTGATGTTTGTGATGCCTGAGAGTCTCAGGGTATCCAACACTTTCATGACCACACCGTGAGAGGCCTTTTCATCTGCGGAGATAACGGTAATAAATTCTCCGTCCCCTTTCTTTTTCCTTTCAGCAAATGAAAGTAACTGCTGGGTTGTGATTTCGTTTGAATCCAGAAAGATTCGACTTTGACCATCCACAGTGATCCTGAAAATTTCAGGCGTTTCTACTACCTGTTTGCTTTCGGTTTCCGGTAACGTGATATCGATAGCTTTTTCACTTTCCAAATCAAAGGTAGATGTCAAGATGAAAAACAGCAGTAAAATGAACAGAATATCGATGAGTGGAGTGATATTGATGGAAATCCCTTCATCATAATCGTGTTTGGCCATAGGTTTATATCATCCTTTTTGATGGTTCTTTAGTTTTTAAGCACTCCATCACATAATAATCGGTTAGCTCATGTCGAATACCAGTTGCCATTTCTTTGATAAATCCCAGCAAAATAGTTAAAGCAATCGCTACTATTAGCCCGGCGATGGTTGTATAAAGTGCCTCACCTATTCCGGTTGCCAATTCATCAGCGTATTTCAAACCTTCTGTTTGTTCGATGGTATTGAATATCTTGATCATACCGGTCGTTGTTCCCAACAATCCCAACAAAGGGGATATAGTTGCAGATGTTGTGATAATCCTGAAGTTTTTATAAAGTTTTTCACAATGTAATCCCACAATTTCCTGGACCTCATCGGCATTTCTATAGCGTGTTTTGTTGATCTTTGAATTTAACGAAGACAAAAAGGAATTCTCCGTCCCGGTTCTCATGCCTGATTTGATGGTAGAAAGCATTATGAGCCGTTCAAAGAAGAAAAAAAGTCCCACCGCTGCTGTAACGAAAATAACGATGATGATGGGTCCCCCAGTTTTGATAATATCCATATAAGACATTGATACCCCTCCGTTCTACTCTTACCTTTCAAGTTTTTGCAATTCGTCTCTCAATTTAACAGCATCTTCAAATCTCAGTTCACGTGCTGCTTTGTTCATCTCTTCTTTTAATATTTCCAGGTAATTCTCTTGTTCCATATTTTCAGCAACACTCAGAAGTTGCTTTGTGCTTTCACTGACCCCCTCATATTCTTCTTCCTCTTTATCCCTAAATTGTGCAAACATATCTTTTTCAATGGCTTTTTTGATGGTTTGAGGGGTGATATTGTGCTTTTCATTGTAAGCCAGTTGGATTTCTCTTCTCCGTTCCGTTTCTTCCATGGTCACAGCCATAGCCTTGGAGACCCGCTCACCGTACATGATGACCTTTCCGTTCACGTTTCTTGCTGCACGTCCCACAATCTGAATCAAGGTAGTCTCATTTCTCAAGAATCCCTCACGATCCGCATCCAGAATCGCTACCAGTGAAACTTCAGGCAGATCAAGTCCCTCTCTCAATAGGTTGATTCCCACAGCCACGTCGATTTCCCCGCTTCTCAATTTCTTTAAAACCTCTACCCGTTCTACGGTTCCCAGTTCCGAATGAATGTATTCCGCCTTTGTTCCCAATTCCTGCAGGTATTCACTGAGTCTTTCAGCCATGGATTTGGTCAATGTGAGAACCAAAATCCTTTCGTTATGGCTGACCCTATCTTTGATTTCTTCCAACAGATCATCAATTTGATTCCTGGAATCCCTGAACTCGATCTCAGGATCAACCAAACCGGTTGGTCTGATGATTTGTTGAATGATTTCCGCCGAGTACTCTTTTTCAAAATCACCGGGTGTTGCAGATGTAAAAATGACCTGCCCCACTCTTTTTGAAAATTCCTCAAAGGTCAATGGCCGATTATCCACCGCTGACGGCAGACGAAATCCGTATTCCACCAGGGTTTGTTTTCTGGATAAATCTCCACGAGACATGGCGCGCAGTTGAGGAACGGCAATATGCGACTCATCGATGATAGTGATAAAATCATCTTCAAAATAGTCTAACAAAGTCCAGGGAGGCTGACCCGGTTTTCTCTGATCGAAATGCCTGGAATAGTTTTCAATCCCCTGACAATATCCCATTTCCGAAAGCATCTCCAAGTCCTGCTTGGTTCTCTGCTCCACCCGCTGGGCTTCAATCAGCTTATTTTGATTCTTGAAGAGTTGAATTTGCTCGTGTAATTCATCTTCAATGGTCTTAATCGCTTTTTTAATCTTCTCTTCGGTTGTTACATATTCCGTTGCGGGATAAATAATAATCCGGTCATAGTCTTCGATCTTACCTCGGGTAACGGGATCGAAGCTGTAAATAGTATCCACTTCATCATCGAAAAATTCCACTCGTATGCCGATATCGGTATAACCTGGATAAATCTCTAATATTTCTCCGCGGATTCTGTAGTTTCCGCCCTTTAAAACATCTTCTGAACGGTCATATTGCATTTCCGCCAGTTTCAATGTCAACTCACGCCTGGGAATAGAAATCCCTTTTTCCAACACCAAATTCATCTTTTTGAAGTCATCTGGATTACCGGAACCGTAAATACATGAAACGCTGGCCACTACAATCACATCTTTTCGGGTTATGACCGACTGAAGGACTGAAAGACGCATTTTTTCAATTATTTCGTTAATCTGTGCCTCTTTTTCTACGAACACATCCCGCTTTGGAATGTAAGCCTCCGGTTGATAATAATCGTAATAGGAGATGAAAAACTCCACACGGTTTTCAGGAAAAAACTCCTTAAACTCCCTGTAAAGTTGGGCAGCTAAAGTTTTGTTGGGTGAAATAATCAGGGCTTGGCGTTGTAGCTTTTGAATGACATGAGCCATGGTAAAGGTTTTACCGGACCCGGTAACACCCAGCAAGGTCTGATAATTATTACCAGCTTTTATGGAACGACATATGTTATCAATGGCTTCCGGCTGATCACCGGACGGTTCATAGCCACTTCGTATTTCAAAGTCCAATCTTTTTTGCCCTCTCCCAATATGCGTCCAGTGTTTTGAGTCCCTGCTCTTCGAATATCCTCTCGTCTGCTTTGATCATATCTTCCATTTGTCTGAATCTCTTGATAAATTTGCCGGTTGCCTTTCTCAATGCATTTTCAGGATCAATTTTAAGGAATCTGGCCGCATTCACCATGGCAAACAGTAAATCCCCAAATTCTTCCTCTATCTTTTCCAGATTTTCAGTAACGCCAGCCTCGTGATTAATCTCATCTTTTAGTTCCACAAGCTCTTCATCGATTTTCAACAAGGCGTCTTCCGTTTGCTCCCAATCAAAACCACACTCCGCGGCGTTCTCCTGAACCCTTCGTGCCATACTCAAGGCGGGAAGGGCTTTATTAATCTTACCAATTCGTGAAAGAGCTTGCTTCCCCTTTTCAGCTGCTTTGATGTCTTCCCACTGTTTGTATGAATAACTGTATTTTTCCGCATCTTCAAACACATGGGGATGACGTCTGATCATCTTTTCGTTGACTGTTTTCAAGACATCGTAAATATCAAAAGTACCCGCCTCACTGCCTATTTGAGCATGAAATATCGTTTGCAGCAGCAGATCTCCCAGCTCACCCTTTAGCTCTTCCACATTTTGAGAATCCACAGCATCCGCAACTTCATAGGCTTCTTCAATGGCATAAGGCTTGAGAGATTCATGGGTTTGCTTTTTATCCCATGCACAGCCGTTTTCCCCTCTTAGTTGTTCCATGATCTTCAGGAGTTTACTGAATTGTTCTGTTTTTTGTTTCTCTGTGTGCATTAAACTCTCCTTTTGAAAACCACGATTTGAAGCCTGTCCGATACATTTTCAGCCTGATCGGCAATATCTGCCAGTTTTTTGATGAGCTTTTCAAGCTGTATTTTATGCGCCAGTTCGATTTCATCTTTTCTGAACAATGTTCTAACCAGATTTTTCTCCAATATATCGCTTTCATGTTCAAGGTCTGCCGTTCGGTTAATGTGTTCGTTAGCCACATCCATGTCGTTAAAGATTAAAGATGCGGCCTGTTTGACAGACAAATAGGTCTCCAGAGACTTTTCCACCAATTCGATCAACTTGGGAATGAATTCTTTGGGGATATTGAGATTTTGAAGTTCAATCAAATCCGCCGTGGATTCGGCTTTGTTAGCTACAACGTCAATTGATTCTGCAATCCCCAGCAAGTCCCCTCTGAAATTGGGTAAAAAGGCCCCCAGATACATTTCGGTTTCCATCTTTCTTCGCTTGTCATCTGCATCGCTCTCGTTTTTCCTGATCTTTTCAACATAGGTTTCTCTGTCTAAATCCGGATTGTCAATGTTTTTAAGGAAATCAATCAACGATTTCACAGTGTTTTCAACGGCAACCATATGGTCCTCGAAAAGCTGAATAATCCTCAGTTCTTTTTTTCCGAAAAACTGCATTGTACCTCCTCTAATCATCGGCCGGGCTTTTTATGTCCGGGTATAATGCTCCTTCAGGTATTTTCCCGTATATGTTTTTTTGTTTTTGATGAGTTCATGGGTAGGGCCCGAAAATACCAAATTGCCGCCCTTGTCCCCACCTTCAGGTCCTAAATCAATAATCCAATCTGCATTTTTAATTATATCAAGATTGTGTTCGATTACAATAACGGTGTTTCCTCTCTCCACCAACCGGTCCAAAATCTCCATGAGACGTCTGACATCTTCAAAATGTAAACCGGTAGTGGGCTCGTCCAAGATGTAAATAGTGCTGCCTGTGGCTCGTTTTCTAAGTTCAGATGCGATTTTTATCCTTTGAGCCTCTCCCCCGGAAAGTGTTGCAGCTGGTTGTCCCATTTTAATATATCCCAATCCAACATCTTGGAGGATTTGAAGGGTATTCCTGATCTTGTTGATGTTTTTAAAGAATTCCCTTGCCTCGTCAATAGTCATCTCCAGGATATCTGAAATGCTTTTACCCCGATATTTAACCTCCAGTGTTTCCCGATTAAACCGCTTTCCCTTACAAACATCGCAATCCACGTAGACATCCGGAAGGAATTGCATTTCAATCTTCACCTGTCCGTGTCCACTGCAGGATTCGCATCGACCACCCTTGACATTGAAACTAAACCGGCTCTTCTTGTAACCTCGAGAACGGGCTTCAGGAGTTCTGGCAAAAAGATCTCTAATCTCATCAAAGACTTTGGTGTAAGTGGCCGGATTGCTTCGGGGTGTTCTGCCGATGGGTGACTGGCTGAGCTCTATGACTTTGTCCACTTTTTCAAGGCCTTCTATACCATCGTATTTTCCAACTTCATCGTGAGTTCTGTAGATACGGTTTTTCATGAGTGGATAAAGGGTTTCGTTAACCAACGAAGATTTTCCTGAACCGGAAACACCTGTTACGCATATAAGAACTCCCAAAGGGAATTCCACCGTCAGGTTTTTGAGGTTATTCTGACCAGCGCCTGTTAAGACGATACGTTCAGAAGAAGGTTCTCGATAAGTATCCCTTAACGGAATGGTCTTTTTACCGGTGAGATAATCCGCTGTTTGTGACACCCCTTCTCGGTAATTGTAAATTGCTTCCACTTCACCCTGAAAGACAATTTCACCACCATGTACACCTGCTGCGGGACCCAGGTCTACGAGATAATCGGAGCTTCTGATGACTTGCTCATCGTGCTCTACCACAACGATTGTATTGCCCACATCACGAAGTTCCGTCAGGGTTTTGATCAACCGGGAATTATCCCGCTGATGCAAGCCGATGGTGGGTTCGTCCAAGACGTACAGAACACCTTGAAGTTGTGAGCCGATTTGTGTTGCCAATCGAATCCTTTGTGATTCTCCACCTGAAAGCGTGGAGGCTCTTCGAGCCAATGTGAGATAATCCAATCCCACATTGATGAGAAAACGGATTCTTCTTTTGATTTCCTTTATCACTTCTTGGGTGATCTTTAATTCCCGATCCGTTAAAGGCAAGTTGTTAATAAATTCATATGCCTTTTCGATGGGAAGCTCCGTTAATTGAGATATATTCAACCCATTGACAATAACAGCCAGTGCCTCAGGTCTTAATTTATGGCCGTGACAGGTATCACACGGCTGTTTTTGCATGAATTTGTTTTCAATCCATTCCCGAATACCCGGAGAACTGGTTTGGTGATAGCGTCGTTTGTCGTTGTTGTAAAATCCATCAAATTACTTTGAG
>JAYEGQ010000284.1:0-1626 GCA_034659095.1 Thermotogota bacterium | reverse complement strand
CAATTAAAGATGTTTTTGGCTATTTGCAGAGGGTGTTTGTGAAAAATCGCCACAACGCACTTGACTAGGTGCTTCTTCACCAGAATTCGTGGGTAAACTTCGGTTCAGGTAACCGTCCAAGTTGATGGAATAAAGCGATTTTCATGATTTCAAAGGATTTAAAACCGAAAGATTTTCTGACAGTCAAATTAACTTTACGATTTAAACCTTCAACAATTCCGCTGTTATATTCTTTTTTAGCTCTGAAATAGTTGAGAATGAGCTCTCGATGAGATTGCAGCATGTTCGCTACTTTTTTCATGGGTTCCAACCCTGATTCATGAGCGAGTTCGCACCAGTTATCAATAAATTTTCCAGCCCACGCAGGACTGTTATATTCCCAAAGCCGGTGAAACTGCTCTTTTAAAATATAAGCCTTCACGGTGTTGAGGTTCATGTTCACCAGCTCTTTCAATTTCCCTTTCTGTGATCTGGTGAGGTTGAATTTTCGTTTCAGAAAACACCATTTTGCATTTTTCAATATCGGATCTCTTCCTTCTTTCTTCAGTCGTTTCACTTCGTCTTTTCTGACATCATTAATTGCGTTGTTGAGTTTTTTCATAATATGAAATTTATCCAGAACATTTATTGCTTTCGGAGTCTTCTCTTTGATAACTCTCAAATATGCTTTCCACATGTCACTGCAAATTACTTTTATCCCTTTCCTGAATTTTCTATCAATATGCCACATATCCGTAAAAAAACTCCGCAAGGTTTTCATTGTCCGTTTCTTTCCGACCCAGAGTAATCGACGACAATCTTTATCTATTTGATAAACAAGTGTCATGTATGTATGACCTTTCTGATACTGAACTTCATCAACGCCAAGAGCGGCAACGCCTTTTATTGTTCGATTCGATAAACCATACGAAACAACCATTTCAACACAGCGCCACACTGTCTGCCATGATGTTCGAAATCTTTCTGCAACACTTTTCCACGACATTTCTTTTGCCCACCCGGCAAGATATTTCGCATAGTGAGGCGATATCTGATGTTTTCCTGCAATCCAGGGGACTTTCTCCACTTTTATCCCACAGGTTGGACAGTTTACTCTTCTCATTGGATAGACAAAACAGATTAAAAATCCCCAAAAGGGAATGAATTCCGTTTCTCTTTCTGACAATTTATCATAGCCTGGGGCAGGTTTTCCACAACAACTACAAATTGCTTTACTGCCCTTTCTGGCTCTTATGTTTATCTCTATTGATTTTCTGTCTTTTGAAAAATTTGATTCCCCGACAACAAATCCCTTGAAATCACAGCAAGCATTGAGTATAGTCTTGAGACGCATTTTTGTTTCCTTTTTTGTGTGAATTAAAATAGCGAAAATGCGTCAATCATCCTACTTTATTTTTTGATAATTGTGAACCTTTAATTCCTATGAAAAAGAGAGTTCCTTTGACATCCTAACCCACAGATTCTGGTGAAGACCCCAAAAAGTCTTCTTTCTTCTCATAGAGATTTTTCAATTATTACTTCTGAACGACCTAGCTTGAGCTTACCAGAATTTGATGATAATATTCATGAAATATCTCTTATAGGTGGAAATAACGAGGTGGGATCTGTCGGACTCCTTTCAACCAC
>JAYEGQ010000283.1:0-8304 GCA_034659095.1 Thermotogota bacterium | reverse complement strand
AAGGTCTTCAAGTTTGTACCGCAGGGACTGCGGGATTTCAAGCCTGTGGAGAGTGTGTAAGACCTGTCCCCATGAAGGCTGTTCTCGTTGAAGCAGGAAGCTCCTACTTCTTTAAGTAGGGGTAGTTAACTTGTAACGGGACTGTTAAAAAAAGGTCCCGTTTTTTTGTTTTATTGACAAAGAAAAAGAAAAGTGTTTTAATCCTTTTGATTGAAAATGGGAGCTGATTTTAATGGCTGTAGAAGTAGAAAAAAAGTTTATATTATCAGCAAGAGAAGCCAAAAATCTTAAAAATAATTTCAATTATTCAATCATTGGTATTATTCAATGGTACTTAGATGGTGCGAAAGATCCGTTGAGGAGCGAAAGAATAAGAATGATCCTAAGCAAAGATGGGACTCAACAATGGATATCGGGCAAAAAAGAGTGTATAAATGGCAATTTGATTCGTAGAATAGAAAAAGAAAAAATTATGGAAGAATCTACTATTCGGTTTGACGACTTCTCACACTATCCTTTTATCATTAAAACCAGAACCATCTTAAATACTCCTTTTAAAGTTGAGGTTGTTCTTGATAAGCTTTTAAAAAATCCGTATTTAAGTTATGATGTTGAACAATTACTAGAAATTGAACTTGAAGATGAGACCGATAATATTGATTGGATTGTTCAAAAGGTTTTCTCATATTTCGACTTAAATGGACTGAAAGATGTCTCAAGTGATTTTGATTATACCAATCAAATCATTGCGTTCCGGGCCAAAAAAAGGAGTAAAGAAATTAAATTTACTGTTTTACTTGATATACTGAAAAAAGAAATGCGGAGTGATCTCGATGAAAAAGAGTAAAAGAAGGGTAATTATTATCATTTTAATCTTATTGACAAGTGTGATATTTGGTTTAAGGACCTCTGATCCCGAAAAAATTTTAAGCAACTATTCGGAAGATCAAATAAGGGAGATTTTCACAGAAAACAGAATGTTTGAATGGATAGACAAATTTGATGTAGAAGATGATGGTATTTATATTTTAACCGGAAAATGGTATTACCAAGTGCAGATGGAGGAAGATAAAGGCCTTTTTTTCAGCGGGTACCAATCTCGTTATGATTACGACAGAAATCAGGTTTCTTGGCTTTTAATTTCAGTTTTTATCATTTCAGGGGGCATTATTCTTCTGATTATTCTGACTTCTGTGAAATGGCATGGGTTTAATTGGTATAAAAAAATAAAAAAGATTCAGTAAAAGGGGAAGGGGTATTATGGAACTGGAAATCAACAATGATTTTATAAAAAAGTGTTCAGAAAGTTATTACAACGATGACGGGAAAAAGATTATTACAAATACTGTAGTTAGAAACGGTATCAATGATTCTGCCCTTAACTATCAATCAGTAAATAATATGTATTATGAATTTTCCAACGAATTTGATGTGGGAACTGTCACTCACCAAAAACAAACCGGAAGATGCTGGATGTTTGCCGCTCTAAATACCATTCGATATGCGATTTCTAAAGAGCTTGATTTAAAGGACAAAAATTTTGAGTTATCACAAGCATACACCATGTTTTGGGATAAATTTGAAAAATCCAATTTTTTCTTAGAAAACATTATTGATACTTTAGATGAGGATTTGAACTCCAGAACAGTCACTTGGTTGCTGGATCATCCCACCAATGATGGCGGCCAATGGGATATGTTTGTAGCTTTAGTGGAAAAATACGGAATTGTTCCCAAATACGCCATGCCGGAATCCTTTCACAGCTCCAATTCCCGACAGATGAATTTTATTTTGGATTATTTTCTTAGAAACTCAGCAAAAAGGCTACGCGATTTGGCTGAGAAAAAAAGTGATTTGAAAACTATCAGGCATGAAAAAGAAAACATATTAACCCAAATCTATTCTCTTTTATGCACCTTTTTAGGCGAACCTCCAAAACAAATTGATTTTGACTACAGGGATAAAAATGACGTATTTCATCGAGAAGAAAAACTTAGCCCCATAGATTTTTACAAGAATTTTTCACCTGTTGATTTGAATGATTACATAAGCATCATTCATGCTCCAACAAAAGATAAGCCTTTTGAAAAAACGTATACAGTGAAATACCTTGGAAACGTTATGGGTCCCAAGCAAATTCATTATTTAAATCTTCCTGTTACAGAATTAAAAAAACTTAGCATTGAGCAACTAAACCAGGGAGAACCTGTTTGGTTTGGTTGTGATGTAGGAAAATACATGAATCGTGAATTGGGAATTATGGACAGTAAACTGTATGACTATGAAAAATTGCTTGATATTAAATTTGAACTGACTAAAGCAGATCGACTGGATTATAGGGGTAGCGTCTTAACACATGCCATGGTTTTTACAGGCGTTCATTTGATTGATGGAAAGCCACAAAAATGGAAGGTACAAAACAGTTGGGGTGAAGAACCCGGCAAAAAGGGTTTTTTTATCATGAGCGATAGTTGGTTTGATGAATTTAATTATGAGGTTGCTATTCATAAAAAATATTTGAACGACAAATTACTCAAAATGTACGAACAAAGCCCCATCATATTGGACCCATGGGATCCTATGGGGTCATTAGCAATTTCAAAGATATAAAAGCCGTTTATTTATGATGTTATTTAATTTTGATGGTTCGGAGGCTGAAAAAAAGCTTCCGGACAGTTTGAAGGAATATTTTTTCAAACGTTGTGATATCACACAAAAAGAATACGAAGTCCTGATAAAGATGGCTCAAGACCTTCCAATTGATTTGTTAAAGAAGCGATTGAAGGTGATGGCAGATTACTTCTATCGCTTAAAAAGTGAAAATGAAGATAGTAGAATAAACAACGAATTTGCTTATGCGAAAAAGATAATACTTAGTGATTCTTTCTTTGAAAATCAAAAAATAGATCATACAATTCCCAATGTAAAGGAAACTAAAAAATATCTAGATGAAATCCAAAAAAAAAGAGTTGAAAACCCTGGAGTGGATAAGAATACATTCCACAAAAAGGTTGAAAAAATAAAAAACTTATATGATATCAATTTGGGCAAAGATTCCAAAGAGGTGATGAATAAAAAGAATCAAAACGAAATCAACGAAAAAACAGCATCTATCCTGAAAAAGTTGGAGGATGAGAATCAAATAAAAAAACTGGAGTCTGAAATAACCAGTGTCTTCAAAGACTTACTTTCATGCGAATTAGAGTATCGCTTACTTAAAACGTCTTTGATGAATATTTATTTATATCACAACGAAAAAATGTTTTATATTGTATTAAACAAAATAAAAGACAAAAAAATGATATCAATAAAAAAACTCTCTGAAATACGAAAATCCGTTTTAAAACAATTTGAAAAGGAGAATGAGAATGACTGAATGTAATGATCACATTTTTGGGTACTGAAGACTTGGAAAAAACCCGAAAATTCTATACTGAATATCTTGGTTTTAATCTATATAAAAATCAGGAAAAGTGTCAGATATACGAAGCCCCTGGTGGTGGAATGATTGGATTTTGCTCACATATCAATGTAATTACTTCAAAAAATCCCGGAGAAACCTCAAAAGAATCCATATTCCCCTATTTATCACTTTTTCCTCCAAGACCCCAACGACTATACTATAGAAATCCAGAAATTTTTTAGATTAAAGGGTGCTGAATAACTCAAACGACTGATGTATGATAGGCTTCATTACAAATTTCTTTTAAGATGCATTCTTCACAGAGGGGTTTACTTTTACAAACCTCTTTGGAGTGTTTGACAATTAAGGCATGGAATTCATTGTACACTTTCAAATCATCTGGCAAAAGTTTTTCAAAGAAACCCTTTATCTCATCATAGGTAATTCTTTTCATCCATTCCCATTTAGGATTAAGACGGGAAAATAACCTTCTGGTATATGCATCAACCACAAAAGTCTTTTTTTCAAGTGCATAAAGAAGTATGCTGTCTGCTGTTTCAGGGCCTATACCGTTTATCTCCAATAATTCTTCTCTCAAACATTCCACAGATTCTTTTCTCATGGAATAAAAATCAAGTTCTTTTTTCATCAAAAAGTCCAAAAAGTTCTTCAGACGTTTGGCTTTAATATTATAATAACCCGCTTGAACGATTAAAGCTGCCAGCCTTTTCTCGCTTGCCAGATACATTTTCCTGGGTTCTAAGAGATTTTCTTCTTTCAAACTTTTGATGGCTTTCTTGACGTTAAACCATTGAGTATTTTGTGTTAATATGGCTCCAACCATTATCTCAAAAATACTGTCACCTGGCCACCAGTTCTGCTTTCCATATTGATTAAAGAGATTTTCGTAAACCTTGATAACAAATTCTTTATCAACTTGTTCCATATTTTTCTTTGTCAACGAAGGTTCAACTCCATCTCTATTTGTTTAAAGAGAATTTCTGCATTACACCCAACTAAATCTTCAAAAAGATCATCATTTTCTGGAACATTTGTAATAAGACATTTTGTTTTATTGGTTTTGATTCTGAGAAATCGTTTTAAATCTTGGATGATTTGCTTTAAACCATAATCGGGATTGACAGTGTAGGTATCAATGATATATACATTGTCGGTATTTTCACCCCATACCAAATAGCCAATGGGATGACCCTTATCATTCTTATCATAAATCACTTCTTTATAGTATCTTTCACCGGAATTACCTAAAGCTGAAGGCATACGCTGCCAATTCAGATGTCTGTGAAAAATATTGTTGGCTTGAAGAGATAATTCATGGATAATATGAGTATTACCATTTTCATATCGGTACACTTCAGGACTAAAATCATTTAAATCCAACAATAGAGAAAAGAGTTTGCGTTCATGTGAAAAACCCTGCTTCTCATAAAATCTAACCGCTCTTTTGTCGCTTTCAATCACCTCGAGCATTACGCTTTCGATCTTTTTCCACTTCAAATGCTCTAAAGTATGTTGAAGTAATAATTCAGCACACCCGGTCCCCCTGCAGGCCTTTTTTACTCCCATTGAATCCATTCTTGCCCGGTCATTATTTTTGGCAATGACTATAAAACCCACAGGAATAGAATCTTTAAAGAGAAAAAATGAATCTTCCAAAGAAATCCGGTTCTCTATCATATCCATTTCAAATTCTCTTTCAGTCCAATTTACCGGAATTGGATAATCATCAAACACCTCATTTATCAGTGCTAACAGTGTACTTACTTGATTTTTTTGAATTACTTTGACTTCCATAAAAATCCCCCTTAAGATAATTGATGATATTACATCTATTTTGATGTTTTGAGAAAGAGTGAGTACAGACTTCAAAATAAAGTATATCACGTTATGGTATAATTTCTACAGATTTAAATTGAACTATTTGGAGGCTAAACTTGAATCAAAATCCTTTTTTAACCATTTTACTTGTTTTATGCTTTTCGGTTGTTCTTTTTGGAGAGCCTTTGGGATTATCGCTGGAGGCACAAAGATTAGACATGATAAACGAGGAAAGTATCGATAATTTAATGGGCAAATGTATAAACTATCGTATTGATACACTTTATGTTCCAATTGTTTCTTTTATGGAATCGCTCTATTCATCAAAGATTCTTCCAAGAAGTAATGTATTAATCAATAATGATAGTCCGTTATCTTTTGATCCCCTTGTCTATGCGATGAAAAAAGGTGCGACTTTTGGAATACGGATTATTCCAGTAATAGATTTGCTAACCGTTTGGCCGTCTCAAGATTTACCGAATAACCCCCTTCATCTGTCTAAAAAACAACCAAATTGGTTAAGTCGAGATACAGAAGGTAAACTATTATACGATCCTGTTTTGCTAGATCCGGGAGTACCCCAAGTGCAAGACTTTATAATATCCTTGGTAAAAGAAATATTGATTCACTATAAACCTTCTCATATAGCTTTTTCTGATTTTCAATATCCTAATCCTGAATATGGATATAATCCTTATGCTTTAAAAGAATATGAACAATACTTGAGAGATAATTATTCGCAAACTGCAAATTTTGATAACTTCAGACAAGATATCCTTAATAATCTAATAATGCGTTTAGACGCCCTTGTTCAAACGTTGGGGTTGTCTACTCGCTTAATTGTCTATCACACCAGCAATTATGAAAATTCCCTCTCTCAGCATTTTCAAAATTGGGTAAATTGGTTAAACTCAGATTATGTCGATGCAGGGATTATGTGGTACTGGTTTACTGACAAAAAAACCGTTGCTCATGATACACAATGGGCAATGGAGCATATTAAAGGACAAAGGATTATTCCGGCTTTTTCACCTGATACCTTACAGTATTCACAATTCCTGGTAGTTATGAATACAATCTTAGATTTTCCCGTCTCGGAAATAGTAATAGATTCCAATAATCCAAGTTTACTAGAGATTCTTAATAATAACAAAGTGGGGATACCAAGATGAATTACGGCAGTCGGAATAAATTAGTTTTCTTATTTGAGCAAGCTCCAATGACTATTTCCATTCTCGTATTAAACGCAGTTATGTATTTATTGACTGTTATTTTGGGATCGGGGAATATTTGGAATGGAGGATCAACTGGGACATTAATCCAATTTGGTGCTCAATATGGCCCATTAGTTGCCAGTGGAGAATGGTATAGACTAATAACGGCAAATTTCTTACATGGTGGATTAATGCATATTTTTTTCAATTCCTATGCCTTGTTCTACTTTGGCATTGTAGTTGAAAAGATCTATTCTTCACAAAAGTTTATTTTCATTTATCTCATATCGGGCGTTGTAGGTAATCTGTTAACTCAGGTTTTTTACACTAATGTACCATCCGTTGGAGCAAGTGGTGCGATATTTGGTTTGGTGGGTCTTATGTTTTCTGCAGGAATCAGTGGAAACATGCGTGGAAGGTTAAGTGGTTTTTCAGGTACTGCATTACTTCCAATGATATTAATCAACCTTTTCTTGGGTTTTACCGTTCCAGGAATCAATAATATTGCTCATATCGGTGGTTTGGGTACCGGCTTTTTACTTGGTTTTCTAATTTCACCCAATCCCGAGTTCAGAATTTGGCAAAAAAAACTTTGGTTAACGCTGAAATATTTATGTATCATCTTGATAATTCTTAGCATTGTTCTGAATTTCATCAACTTAACACCTTCAGTTGATAAAGTAATTACATTTCATAATACTTACATCCGAGTTCTATCCGATTTATCAACATCATCTGATAAGGCAAGATATGCATATTATCTGAACCTTTTAGAACCGTTTGATTCGAAAACACGGCATTTAAAAGATCAAATTGAAAAATATATCGACACAAATGGAAGTATGCCAACATTATCAGAGATTTCTTCGGACTTCAAATCTTGGCAAAAAGAGGTGCTTGAAAAATACGACCTTCAGTTGCAATCCGAATAATTTTAATAATATTATTAATGACAGCGAGTAATGTTTTTTCATTGTCATTAGTTCATGAAAGCGATATCCAAATTGGCGGTAAACCGGTCCATTTTTTTTTAGATGAGGTTTACAATCGAATTTTTGTTATCGATTATCAAAATGAAAATATAAAAGTCGTTGATTCTCAAACTGAAGTAATCACAAATACCTTAGAAAAATCCTCTTATCCCGTATTTTGTTCTTTTTCAAACTCATATGTGATTGTATCCGATTTTTGGGGACATAAAATTGATTTTTACCAAAGAGATGATTTATCTTTTTCACATTCCGTAAACACAAGAAATGGTCCAGCTTACTCGATTGTAAAAGAGGATTTGCTTTATTTTGTTTCACAAAGGGACTTTTTTTTTCAAGTTCTTGATATTGAAAGAAGAGGTATATATCAAGAATTTGAATTAACTGGACGTGTGCCCAAATTCTACATTTACGATGGGCTTGTCATTCTTCCCTATTATGATAATTATCATACTTGGTCCAGAGATTATGAACTCAAAAATTCAATTAGCATTATTAACCTTTCATCTTTATATCGATGGGACATAGAAGGCCTTGTAAAAAAACCTTTATCAGTTTTGAAACTCCAAGAAGGGCGTTATGCTATCAGTGGGTATCTTGATAATGGTATATACGAAATTAAATGGGGCAGTATGAACACAAAAACGCTTATAAATTGGCCGGATCATTCTCATATTCTAGATATGATTTTGTTTCAAAATAAAATACTTGTTCCTTCTATGAGTGAAGAGAAGTTGCTTGTCTATGATTTTGATGAAAATGTACTAAATGCTATTGATTGCGCTAAGGGAGTTTTAGATATTAAATTTTATAACCACGAAGGGATATTTCTTCTGTCGAATTTTGATGAAGTCGTACA
>JAYEGQ010000282.1:0-1638 GCA_034659095.1 Thermotogota bacterium | reverse complement strand
CTGGATCATCTGGTCTTTGATCTTAGTGATTTCCTGAGAAATCGTTTTTCTGTCTTGAGGTGTTAATGTCCCGTTAGCTCCTTGAACGGTTAACTCTCTTGTTATCGTTACAAGAGCGGACATCTCTTGTGTAACCTTATCGTACATCTGTAGATAAGTACTGATTGTGTTACCGTTTCGCTTTGACTGCTCCATTTCTCTCAATCTGGAACTTGCATTTGAAACTCTTGTTGCAACAATAGCATCATCGGAAGGATACCTCACCTTCAACCCAGAAGAGCCTTGTTCGTGCAATTTAGCCACACGTTTATAATCTCGGGTGATATCCTGTAATATTGTATTATGTAACATTGAATGATTTACTCTCATCTTATAACACCTTCTTGTAATTAACCTTGACCGTTAAAAAGCTTTTTCTGATTATCCGGATGGTATTTTCCCTTCATATCATATGTATTAATCCTATCCTGACCGGTGGCGGTATCTTGGAGCAATTGTATGTTTTTCAGCTGAAACCCAATCATCCTGTCAATACTAAAATGCCGCATACTAATCTCTTGCAGGCATTCCATCAACCTGGCAATCAAAATCATCACTTTTGTACCTTCATCCTCTCCCAAAGTCTCGGCTATCTGAGACACGGAAGAGTCATCGGGAATATTGATAAACTGACACAATTTTTTCGACAGTCTTTCTCTTTCTTTTTCTGCGTCATCAATCCTTACAACCATTGATTCTTCTTCGGGAACAAGCTCCGTTAATTCATCATATTTGCCGTTAATGATATAGTTTTCCTTTTTTTTGAGTATTTCTCCGTACTCTTTAAATAATGAGGTTAAAAACTCAATGTGGTTTTTGAAATCCAATAACAGGTTCAAAACATTCCTCCGATCTAAAGCCCTAGAATCTTATTAATTATTTTTTCTGAATCAGTATGATAAGCATCTTTTTGAATGAGCTCTTGGAAATGCTGAACGAGTTTTTCTCTCACTTCCGGCACTTTGTGAACTTCATCCAACATCTGCTTGATATGACTGCTTTTTTCAAGATTCTCCGACTTAAACAAGGAAGAGTCATTTTTGATCTTTTCGTCTTGTTTTTGCTGCGTTTGCGCCTTTTTCAGTTGCTTGTACAAATCCGGCGAATTAATCCTGTTAATACCACCTGGGTCAATCATCACGAACACCTCTTAATTACAAATTATTTTATCCTTTACATATGTTTATCGGTAGACTTTTATCAAACTTGAGGGTGTTTATCAATGGATTTTATGGTTCTTTCCTATTTAAGTAGAAATAGGGAATCAAAATAACTCTGTATGACTCTGAAATACTAATTTTCAATATTTTATAGGCAGTTTTGTTTATCTGAACTAGTAAATGCACTCTAAAGGCGGACTAGAAGGGGTTGAAGGCCACACTGAAACCGTTTGGCGTCTGTTGAGAAAGCAACACATTCCTACGTTTTTCTTTATCAACAAAACCGCCTTTTCACCTGCTGCAGCGGTTCTACTTTACAGGATACAGGTGTACTGGAATTTTCGGAAAAACTGGATTTGCTCACTGAAACCAGTTTTTCAAAGAGTGAGGAATTCTCCGGAACAGTCTACAAGATCCGTCATGATGACAAAGGGATACG
>JAYEGQ010000281.1:0-1639 GCA_034659095.1 Thermotogota bacterium | reverse complement strand
CAATGAGCGATAACCAAAGTCTCAATTTTGCTATTTCTACAGCTCCTGAATCTATGTCTACCCCATGGATAGATTTTTCAATACAGGCTCTTTTTAATTCATAAATCGACGGAACTGAATTATCACTGATATACGGTTGAATTGATTTTCTCGCTTTTACAATCTCGTTGAGCATTCCAAGGGGAAAAGCGCCTGAACCGATAGCCGGATCGCAGATTGTTATTTCGCTTAAAAGTTTATCAATTTGAAACGCATTCTCTCTGATCTCTTCCGGCATTTTAAAGGTATAGGTTTTGGTTTCTTTTTTGTCTCTTATTATTTTTTGATCATTTTCACTTGTTAGCTCACCATGTTCAATAAAAAGTTTTATAGCTTCTTTTTCAATGTGTTCTCCAAGGTTTAAAGCAAGATAATTAGTCAAACTCTCTTTGCACATATAATGGACAATTTCTCGCGGGGTGTAATAAACACCATGTTTTTTATTGAATTGGTTTTCTTTGCTACCTCCCGATTTTACCGCCTGCAGGAATGGCTTTATATTATCTGAGCGAATGGCATTGAATTTCTCATAAGTTTTCCCTAACAATTCAGGATCAATGGCGACTTCTTTTTCAAGGGGTTCATCTTCTTTGACTGTAAAGTTGTACCTATCAAAAACATCTAATATGCCTGTCCCTATATCACCATTACTTGTTTTTTCGGCATTTGAGAATAACTCGTTCGGCAAATTGACATCGTCATTGACCCAATCATAATTTTCTGCCGGATCAAACAAGCCTCCGTTTAAAAAGGGGATTTTGCAATCAAATCTACTGTAATAATGATCATCATGACTTTGGTCCATTCTTAACGCTTCATAAAACAAGGGTTCCAGGATATCGCTGAAGAAATTCTTGTAATCACCGTGTTTTTTTTCAAACAATTCTCTCAGAAATTGTTTAGAACCTTCTCCCCATTTTTGATCTCTTTTAACTCCGAACCAACCCTTCTTTTGAAGGAAATAGAGAAATACAATTTGACCCAGCAGTTTTTTGGTAAAATCCACAACATCTATTTTCTTTTCCTGAAAATGATTTTTGGTTCTTTCACTACTCTTTAACACTTCTTCCATGGCTTTATTAAGTTGAATAAATAAATCTTTGTATTCAATAAAAAACTTTTTAGATACTTTTTCTATGTCAAATGCATTTTCTATTTCTTGAAAACTCGGATTTTTTTCATCGTTTTCAATCATTTCTACAAATCTGCTTTGAGCTGTATGGCTCTTTTCTTCCTCACCCACAAGAAACGACCAACGTTTGGCCGGTGTGTAGTCCTCAATCACTTTTGGCTTGCCATTTGAAGTATTTATTTCCAATTTGTATTCCATTTTCACAAAAGAAAATCGCCATTCTTTTTTATTTGGTGAAACATAGGCAATTAAGGCAGCATCTTTTTTTGTTCCTCCCCGACTTCCGTTGAGATATTTTGCAGCTAAATTTCTCTGCATTGTTCTGGCATATTCAATACTGCTTTCTTTTTTTAAGGTCACAATTAATAATTCGATCGATTTCTTGGATTCATCTTTATCGTGATATTTCCCTATTCTTTCTATTTTACTGATGTGATCCCGAAAATCCTCATAAATAGAAATGCCTTG
>JAYEGQ010000280.1:0-1646 GCA_034659095.1 Thermotogota bacterium | reverse complement strand
TTTACATCTTGCTGGAACATCAATCAACCGTTGATAACAAAATGATGTTCAGACTCCTCACCTACATGATGGAAATTTGGCGGTATTACCTCAACGAAAATAAGATATCCATTGCCCCCCAAGAAGATAACGAAGCACAAGACAAACAGATCCCCCCCTTTAAGATACCGGCTATTATCCCAATCGTATTACACACCGGATCACAGAAATGGAAATCCCCGACAGCATTTAAAGAAATCATCAAAGAATCGGAGCGATTCAACGAACATATCGTCAATTTCAACAGCTTACTGATAGATACAAGCCAAATAGGAGACGAAACATTCTTAGAGCAGAAATCAGTCATAAAAAAAATACCCGATCATAGCCATGATATTCAACCAGTTCAGTCCACAAGAAAAACGGATGCTCACAAAATGGTTGAATGACATCTTCAAGCAGAGATTTGATCAAAAAACAGTTAAAAAGATCGAAAGAATCCTGGAAGAGAAAGACCCCACGGAGGTGAAAAAAATGATCACTAATCTTGAAAGAGTCATAAAAAGGGAACAGGATCTGAGATATAACGAAGGAAGGGAAGACGGGAGACAAGAAGGGGAAAGAAAAAAGGCCGTAGAGGCTTCGAAAAAGATGATTCGAGATGGGTTATCACTGGAGTTTATTTCGAAATATGAGGGACTTTCCATTCCAGAACTTGAACAGATCAAAATGGAAATGGAAGAGGATGACGTTTAATCCGTTTGGGTTTCTTTCATAATGAAGCATATTATTATAATAAAAAAGTCCTGTTGGAGTCATTTCTGACTGGGCTTTTTTTTCGGCGTATCTGTAATCCTTCCTTTCGGGATGTCGTAACCTAAGTTCCCGGAATTTATAACGAGATGGTCTACACACAGCATATACGGTGAAAAATTATCTCGTTAGAAAATAACTTTGTAACTATAATTTAATCGAAGTAAACATTCCAATAATGCCATTATTAAAGGATTTGAACGAATTTTCATAGTTACACTTTCCGGGAATCCAGGTTGTAACCTCTATAATCTTGTTTTTTCCTTGCTAGCCCTGGTGTTGGCGGGGTTGGGCGATTCGTGAGTCACCCCTACGGATGTGTTTTTTTACGACAGCAAGAACCGTCCCTTTTGTCTCTTTTTTTCGGCTTTTGGTCTTTTCCAAATACGCTTGGTAGTCTGAAGGGCTCATGGTCCAGTATTTGGTCACACTCTTGTAGTTGATGTCTAATTTTCTGGCTACTTGCGCTTTTTTCAGCCCGTCTTCTTTCAATTGGTGAATTTTACTGTACATTTTCCATCCTTTCATCTTTTTGGCCTCCGATTTTGGGTTTTGTTACTGTTTAGAATACCAAAATCTTTAGCCTTTTTTTCACCAATTTTATTTATCACTTTTTAGTCGTTTTAGTATATCACTTACACCTCCCTTTTATGATTTTGTTCGCTTTAAGTATATAGGGAGGTTTCTTTTTTTGCAAATCCGATTATTACCCCCCACAGGAATACTTGGGGGGGGTCTAAACACTATAACGGGAACATCACTGTTAATGGTATTCTCCCGATAACTCCCTCCGCCCCCTTTGATTTAACCGTGAAGTTTTGTCTTTTAAACTTCTAAGGAGTGTCCCTCAACTC
>JAYEGQ010000279.1:0-8393 GCA_034659095.1 Thermotogota bacterium | reverse complement strand
ATTTGATAAAGTGGAAATAGTTTTAGATAAACTTTATTTTGGTATATATATTGAGATAGAAGGACCGAAAAAAGAAATTGAAAAAATGGTTAAAAGACTTGGCTTTGAAAAAAAAGAAAGAATTACTAAAGCTTATTTAGGCATAGAAGATGATTATTTAAAAAAAAGTAAATAATTATAATTTTGTTTTTCAGGGAGTAAGTTGATAAGAATTTCAGTATTATCAATCAGTGTTTTGGCATAATTGTTATTATTACTCATAGTAACTTTTTCCTTTTTAAGCTTAATTGCTAAATTTGTTATTGAATAATATTATGAATAACAAATCTGACCAACGTGACAGATTTGTTATCGGGTTTGTATGTATGCGCATATTCGCGCGCATATCAGATATGCGCGAATCTAAAGTGTATTATATCATATGAACCAGTACATGGATTTGACTTGTATAATGTATTGGTGTAACATTTAGGTAGTAGCAATAAATTGAATACCCTATTTTAATGTTAGTATTATACTAAAGTTATGTGAGCAAATCAAAATTTAGCAAAGAATGTAAAACACTTGCGAGAGGCCAGAGGGTTTTTGCAAGAAAGATTGGCGAGATTGGCCGATGTCGCCAATAATACCCTGATTAAAAGGGAAACAGGGGAAAATAAAAACTCAATGTTTGAAACTTTGGCGCGAGTCGCTAAGGCGCTAGATGTTTCAATTAATGAATCAGTAAATTAAAAATATGATGCAAAAAATATTACCTCCAAAGCTTGATAAAAATAAATCGATTGGCATTGTTGCTCCGGCTGATCCTGTCGCTGGCGTGTGTCCCAAAGATACTATAAAGAGAGGTTACGAATACTTAAGAAGTAAAGGATTTTCAGTCATCGAAGGTCGCTCTGTTAAATTACTCACGCAGAAACATACAGCCGGAATAGCCTCTTTTAGAGTCAAGGATATTCATCATTTCGTCAAAAGAGATGACATTGGATGTATCATGGCCTTTTGGGGAGGTTTTAATACCAATCAGCTTCTTGATCAATTAGACTATGAACTAATTAAGAAAAATCCAAAAATTTTTATTGGTTATTCTGATGTGACGGCATTAACAACCGCCATTACAACTAAAACGGGATTGATCACATTCTCTGGGCCTGGGGTTATTTCCTTTGCAAAACCCGAACCATTTGATTACACATGGGATTATTTTGAAAAAATGTGTATTAAACCTCAAGAAGATATTATTATTGAACCATCAAAAGAATATGCGGACGATCTTTATTTCCTAAGGGAAGACAATGATCATCGGATTAAAAAAATCAACGAGGGTATCAAGGTATTTAATCAAGGTAATGCAGTTGGTGAAGTAGTTGCCGGTAATCTTCAGACTCTACTAATTTTACAAGGTACTCAGTACTTACCCGATATGACAGGTAAAATTCTCTTTATCGAAGAGGATGAAACAAGCGCTCCGGTTCATGTCGACAGATTTATTTATCAATGTAAACAGCTCGGGTGGTTTGATAAAATCGCCGGGCTCGTCGTAGGAAGATTTACCGAACAGTCAAGTTTCTCGCCAGAGGATTCCTTGGAAGATATTCTTAAAGAATATTTTTCTGACACTAAGTTTCCAGCGCTTTATAATGTAGATTTTGGACATTCTGATCCTTTGATAACTATACCAAATGGAGGAATTGCTGAAATTAACACAAAAGAAAAACAAATAACTTTCAAAAAGGCTGTAGTGTAGCTGACTACTAAACGACATATGAAAAATACTGGCAGAAAATCAAATAAAATACTGTCCAACAAAGGAAATGAACTTTATCATGTAGTTAGTAGTATCCTAAAAAATAAAAGAGGTATTTTAAACTTAGCTAGTAAACACAAGACTCCGTTCTACGTTTTTGACCAAAAAATTCTTAATAATTCCATCAATTTGTTTTTAAATTCTTTCAAAAAAGAATTGCCCTCATTTAGGGCTTATTACGCTATGAAGATTAATCATCATCCTTTTATCGTTAAATATGCTGTAAAAAAGGGTCTTGGTTTAGATGTTAGTAGTCCCAGAGAGATAGATATAGCCATTGAAGCTGGATGTAAAGATATCTTGTATTTTAGTCCTGGCAAAACAGATGACGATTTAAAGCATGCTCTAAAATACTCATCGGTCATTACTATCAATATGGATAGTTTCAGTGAGTTGGAGAAACTTGGCAGATTAACTAATCATCTTAAAACTAAAATCAAAGCAGGAATTAGAGTACATACAGATTTATCCGGAGACTGGAAAAAATATGGCATCCATATAACAAATTTTAAAAAATTCTGGAGAAAAGCCGAAAAATATCCTTTCATTGATCTTCGCGGGATACATTTTCATATGTCGAGAAATAAGGATGCTTCTTTTTATGAGAATACAATCAAAGAGATCAGCTTTTATCTTAAAAATAATTTACAAACGAACGATATGAGAAAGATTAAGTATATTGATTTTGGAGGAGGATTCGAAGTCTACGAATCGGAAGGCATCATACAAAAAACTAAACAAGGACATGATTATCTAGTCCGTGATGCTATAAAGATTGAAGCATATGCAAAAAGGATAGGCGTAGCAATACGAACCTATTTAAGTCCGATTTTAAATACCATGTATTACTCAGAACCAGGAAGAATTATTTGTAATAGTGCCATGTTTGTAGTTTTGGCGGTTGCCGACAGGAAAGATGGTAGCAATGTGGTTTTAGATGGCGGAGTGAACATGATAGGCTGGCAACGTTTTGAATATGAATACTTCCCGCTGGTCAACATATCTAATCCTTCAAAAAAAGAAATCGAGTGCAATATGTGGGGTAATCTATGCACGACTTGGGATATTTGGGGCTATCGTTGCTACTCTAAAAAAATAAAGGAGGGTGATTTCATTGTTGTACCAAATCAAGGTGCGCTCACATATTCTTTGGCACAAAATTTTATTCAACCAATACCACCAGTATACAAATTATAATTTAATAAAAATATGAAAAAGGAATCATCAATTACGCCAGATTACATCAAAAATCTTTCTTACACGGATTTTGTCGGCTTGATTAATCAATGGAATGTCTTGCCAGGATCGTATGTAACCCTTTCAAAATGGAATCGCTTTTCCGATCTGAACAAAAAATCAAATTTATTGGAAGTAGCTTGTACCACTGGCTTTTCTTCGCGCGAGTTGGCATTACTTTCAGGGTGTAAAGGAGAAGGCTTCGACCTTTCGGCAAAGTCCGTAAAAATGGCTAATTACAATAAAGAAAAATATGCTCCGAATATAAATTTTTCCTACAAAGTCGCAGATGGCTACAAATTTGAAACCAAAAAACCATTTACGCATATAGTGGTTGGAGCGTCACTCGGTTTTTTTCCTGATCCTGTAAAAATGTTAGAAAAATGTATTAGCATACTGACTGATGGTGGCTATATCTTGGCATCACCTTTTTATGTGATTAAACAGATACCAGAAATATTGATCAAGAGAGCGCAAAAAGTATTCGAAATTATACCGACATCAGTTCAATACAAAGAGATCATGAAATTATACAATAATCTTGAAGTTGTATTTGAAGAGCGAAATGATCTAGTCCAAGAAACAGAGGAAGAGCTTCACTATTATTGTAAAAGTACAATAGATCGTGCAAGTAAGATGTTAAAAATTGAAGACAAAGATGTTTATAAAGCCATGTATAACAGACTCTATGAAGTAAAAAAAATGTCGAACGACCTGCGTCCATATCAGATGTATAGTGTCTTGGTTTTAAGATATAGGAATAATATATATCCAAACAGATTTGTTGAATTATTTTAAATATGATTTTAACGGGAAGTAAAATCAAAGAAGAGATTAATGCTGGGAATATTGTTATTACGCCATTTTCCGAAAATCAGGTTAATCCAAATAGTTATAATTATCGACTTGGTTCAATTATCAAGGTTTTTAATGGGTTTGATGGTAAAAAAGCTCTATTCAGGGAAGTAAACATACTCAAAGATGGGTATATTTTGGAACCAAGAAAAATGTACCTGGCCACCACTAAAGAAGTGATTGGTAGTTCAAAATATGCTATGTCCCTAATCGGAAGAAGTTCTATGGGCAGATATGGTTTATTTTTACAGGTATCAGCCAATCTTGGTCATACGACTTCTGAGCATAAATGGACGTTGGAGATTGTTGTCGCAATACCAATTAAATTATACCCAGGAATGATCATTGGGCAGGTTTCTTTTTGGAAGAATTTTGGAACAGTAAGAAAATATGACGGGAGATATGGACACCTCAATCACCCACAAGAATCTTACGTATCGTTAATCAAACACTAAAGTATATGATACTTACTGGTAAAAAAATAATAGCAGAAGTTCAAAAAGGAAAAATTAATATCGCTCCATTTGACAAAAGTCGTGTAACGACTAATTCATACGATTTATCACTTGGAAACACAATCATTCGGTATAAACAAGACATAATCGATCCGAAATGTCAAGCGTCTTATGAAGAGATAACTATTCCTGATGCTGGATTGGTACTTAATGCTGGTGATTTTGTGTTGGGACATTCCAAAGAGCGCATAGGCAGTGATTTTTATGTTCCCTTAATACATGGCAAATCTGGCACAGCAAGAATGGGTTTATTTGTTCATGTTACCGCTGACCTGATTGATATAGGTTCTCATGGAGTTACAACATTCCAATTGTACGCAACTCTCCCTGTCAGGTTATACTCAGGCATGCTGATAGCCCAAGTAAGTTTTTGGGTTCCACTGGGTGACATAGTTTTATATAAGGGAAAATATCAAAATAGCACTGGACCGCGTCCGTCTATGGCATACAAGGATTTTAAATACGATATTTTTAAAAAGAATTAGGTCAATAAAGATGTCAACAACAGATTGACAAATTAGGTAAAAAGATGTAAGTTTATATATTAACAGGTAGAAAATTTCCTGTTATAAATAAGTTCATTAACAAACCAATCAGGAGGCGTTTTATGGCTAAAAAAAGTGAGAGAAAGAGGGTTTTTGCCCTCGAAAATGATTCTTTTGCGTATCGCCGTGAGGTACCAAGAGGATCAATTGAAGTCGATGCATTTGGCAGTCTTCGGAATAGAGAAAGAGCCACACTTGTCGGAAGGTTGATGCTTTTCGATAATACTGGTGAAATTTCCAAGCTTGGAGTATTCAGTAAGCTGGATGACAAGGAAGTCATCAGTTTCGAAAGGATTGAAGGAAACGGTTCCTCCATCCCGGCATTTCTTGCTCGAACGCCCGAAAATATCAAGATGGTAAACTCCATGATTCATTATGGAGACATCGTGATGTTGGACGGTGTGAAGATTGGCACAGCCGATGGCGATGTTTTTCTTGGCGAGAAAGTCTTGTTACTTTCCAAAGCAACAGGAGATGTCTATGACAGCAATATCGATTTTCGCAAGAGGTCGAATTTGTATGCTCATCGGCATCTTCAAGTGATCCGAGACCGAGAAAAGATTCTGCACTTTCGTAAATGTTCAACGGTCTTCAGAGTGATCCGTCAGTTCCTCTATGGCAACGGCTATGAGGAGCTAAACATGACATTGCTTCAGGAAAGCTTTGAAGCAGGATTAGCTGATCCTTTTGTTACGCACGTGACCGAACACGATAAGGACATGTATCTGAGGTTGACGTCCGAGTTGTTTCTCAGAAAATTGATGATTGCTGGTTTTTCAAAAGTATTTGAGATCGGCAAATCATTCAGGAACCAGGGTTCAACTGTAGACATGCTTCCCCAGTTCACGATTCTTGAATTGTATCGAGCATATGCGACAAGGGAAGAGATGGAGAATTTGATGCGGGACATGATATGTGAAATTCTTGTCCAACTTTACGGTTCAACATCGATTCCAACTACCGAAGGATCGATTGACTGCGCTGGCGAATGGCCATCATGTGACTTTAATGATGAGCTTGAAAAATGCACAGGTCTACGATATGACGAATCATGTCCTATCGAAGAACTCGTGCATTTACTAGACAAAGTAGGGATTGCTCATCCCGCAAAGTTGAACAAGTATACAGTGGCTACATCACTGTATGCACATGTGATGTCCAAAATCACTGGACCTGTTTTTCTTAGGAATTTGCCGGCAGCTCAATCGCCACTTTTCAAAGTCAACGACGATGGTTCAACTGTCGATGAGACCTTGCTCGTAATTAATGGAATGCTGGTCGCTGACTTAGTTAACCCGGAGCGTGACCCTAGGATCATCAAACGCCGAATGGAGGAACAGCTATCTTATCGTAGAGATGATCAAGATGGAGGTGTCAACGAAGACATCATTGAGGCGATGAGATTCGGACTTCCTCCTTGTCGAGGAATTGGTATGGGAATTGAACGTCTTCTTATGCTTTTGCTCAATGCAGAGGATATAAGGGATGTCGAACTATTCCCTGTGTTTTAACTCAACCCCGTGTTAGGAAACTGACACGGGTTTTTTTAATATTAAAAAAAGAGACTACAGACATTCATTGTCCATAGCCTTATAATGTAACTTGCCATTTAGACAGGCGATTACATATAGCCTCGACTCCCCCTGTTCAACTTCGGGTAGAGACGTTGCATCCACTCGTTGACCATCGTCCGAGGAAGAGAGTCTTCCAGCGACCGGAATGTCAGTGTTGCCACCACATTCTTCTGGTCAGGATGAATGCCGAGGTTGGTTCGAGCCTTCTCTGGGAGCTGCTCATAGGGAATCTCCAAGTATTCGATCTTCTCGATGAAGACAGCATCGGGACCCAACTCATTGCGAATTTCTTCGCAGATATCCTCCTCAGTTTTTTCAACCGAAGTGGAATATGAGAGGACCCTTTTGGTTGCAGGCTGATTGGATATGATGGTGAACTTCTCCAGATTCGCCATCTGTCTTTTGATCCGCGAATCATCCGATCTGAGAACACGAATGTCATCGATGCCTTTGATGATCATGACGAGACGATCCAGCCCCATGCCCAGCGCAAGCCCGGAGTATTCTTCCGAATCAATACCAGCGTTTTTGAATATGGTTGGATGAGTCTCACCGCACTCTAGAACCTCCAGCCATGATCCATTTACCAGAACTTCCACTTCAATTCCGTTCAGAGTGTATGGATGTTCTACTTCATTGGCACGGTATTTACAACCTGGAACAACGCAGTTGAGGATTACCTCCACCAGACAGATCAAGTCTTCTCTGGTGAAGTGTGGCTGACCACGTTTGATCCGCCACACATCCATCTGGTGCGGTTCACCGCAATGTGTCTTGTCGACCACATCACGGCGATAGCACATTCCTGGCAAAACGACAATCGTATCCTTGATGCCGTTTTGGGACGCTTTCTTGAGCCATCCTGGAATTGCTGAGGAAGTGTGCGTCCTCAGTACGGCATTTTCGGTGACATACCTTGTGTAGCGAGATGATCTTCCGGCGTTGTCCGATGGGAAGAGCAAATCGTCGAAGTTCTCTTTGACGGATACCTCGGGGTTTAGTCGAACTTCTTCAACTGCCGTTTCGGGATACGCCTTCTGCAATGCCATCATAATATTGTAGACAACAATATTGATGGCATGGATCCCGTTCTTGGGATCAGTCAGGTCTGGTATTGCCAATGAAGCCTCCAGACGTTTTGCTGACATGACTTCTTTTTTCATAATCTTGTCTCCTTTTCTGTCTGTGCCGCGTCATTACTGATGTGGCTGGGTTTGGTTGGAATGAGTTTGCGATACTCCACCGGATAGTCTCGACGCAATACCGCAAGCCACCTGCCAGCTTTTGCTATTGAGATATCTTTGTTTTTAGCAAAAATCATCCTATAGGCAGCCGATGGGCTACTACTTACCTCCACAAGAGCGACAATGCTCTTGTTTTCTAGGACGTAAGCACACCGTGCTTTGATCTCTTCTGAAGATTGTTGCATAGCTTGTACCTCCTATCTATTTGTTAAAGGGCTGTTTCTAACAGGAAACCATTTCCTATTGATATACTAACTTACATTTTTTTGTTTATTTTGTCAATTTTTCGTCTTTGTGTGTCAAAGCAATATGATAATTTCCTGATGCTTCAGCGTCTACCCGCAGGGTAATAATTGAGCAATATAGAAATTTCATACCTTAACATTTTACGCTATGATTTGTGTTATCAAAAATTTAATTGATAACAAACTCGGCCGATCGGCCAGATTTGTTATTGAATAATATTATGAATAACAAATCTGACCGATCGGTCAGATTTGTTATTGGGTTTTTGTCGCGATTTTTTTGTTGATTTTTCATGCCAACGCAAAGTAGAAATTTCATACATTAACATTTTGCGTTATCATTTTGACACAATTCAAACCGCTCTTTTATTTTAT
>JAYEGQ010000278.1:0-8475 GCA_034659095.1 Thermotogota bacterium | reverse complement strand
CAGTTTATGGTTCCTGCTATACCTTCCATATCAATCGAACAAAATAATTTCATTTACTGACCTCCTTCGGTTCTACTGCGATTATAGCATGTTTTAATATATCTTTCCTTAAATGATATAATAAAACGAAGAAGGTTATGTACTAAAGGGGGGGTTATATGAATAAAACTTCCATTATAGAGGCTTTGATTTTTTCTACTAACCGAGGATTAGATATAAGTCAAATGACAAGATTTACAGAGTTTTCCAAAACAGAAGTTGAGAATATATTAACCGAAATTCAAGAAAGATATGAGAATGCGGAACATGGCATTAGATTGAAAAGAGTTGGTAAAAAATACGGTTTCTTCACAAAGGAAGAATACGCTGAATACGTTGAAAGATTGGTTAGAAGGCCTGTTGATAAGTTAACACCCTCTCAATTGGAGGTATTGGCAATTGTTGCGAAAAATGGAAAAAGTACAAAATCCCAAGTAGAAGTTGTAAGAGGGAAAGACTGCTCTAATCAATTGTTAGAGTTATTGCTTTCCGGTTTATTAAAAAGAAAACGTGTGAAAGCACCGGGTAGACCGTATGCCTATTCTGTAACAGATAATTTCTACGAGATTTTTAAAATGTCTGATCTTGAATTATACCAGGAACTCGGTGAAGACATGCCGAACGAAACAGAAGAAAACGATGAAACAAAAAAACAAGATAAAAAAGAATGCGAAAAAGAAATGGACTATAATGGACAAGAGGAAGAAAAAGAAGAAAATGAAAAAGATCAAGCAGAAAATCTTGAAAAGACAGTACATACTTCTCAAGACAAAGCAAAAACTATGATAGAATAAAAAAAATAAAATTTTGGAGGAAATATGGTGAAAAATGATTCATTTAGAAAAACGAAAATGCAAGTTGAGGTCAATTCTGAGATTGGAGAATTAGAAGGGGTAATCTTGCACACCCCAGGTCCAGAGGTTGAAAATATGACCCCTGAAAATGCTCGAAGAGCTCTTTATTCTGATATATTAAATTTATCGGTAGCTCAAGAAGAATATGCTGAATTAGTTGGTGTACTTGAAAAAACAACAAAAACTTTTCAAGTCAAAGATCTCTTAACAAATGCACTTAGTGATGAGGGGGTAAAAAGGGAGTTAATTGATGAGATTTGTGAGAACGAAAATGTCAATAAGTATAAAAGATACTTACTCTCCCTATCTGAATACGATCTTGCTTCCCAGTTGATAGAGGGCGTGCCATTAGAAAAACATTCTTTAACGGATTACTTAAGTCAGGAAAGATATGCTTTGAGGCCATTACACAATTTTTTCTTTACTCGAGATGCTTCTGTCATTATTTCAAATCATGTATTAATCAATAAAATGGCAACTCCCGTACGAGCAAGAGAATCGTTGATTATGGAAGCCATTTTTAATCACAGTTCTATGATTTCCGGGGATACAATCAATCCTATGAGAAGGCGACATCTGCCTGAGTCGTTGTACAGTGAGGGTGGAGATTTATTAATCGCCAGTGAGCAAATATTATTATTTGGAATGGGAGATAGAACATCATCTCAAGGTATAGATTTTGTTATTGAACACATCAAGCATCGTGGCGAATCGAAACATATCATTATACAAGAATTGCCAAAATTTCCGGAATCATTTATTCATCTTGACATGGTGTTTACACTATTAGATGTTGATAAATGTATGACATATGAACCGGTAATTCTTAAACGGAATAATTTAAAGACCGTTCACATTAATATTGTTAATGGAAAAGTGGATATTTGGGAAGAAGATAATATAATTGATTCTTTAAGAAGGTTAGGGATGCCCATTGAACCCGTATTTTGTGGTGACAATAAAGATGAATGGGTTCAAGAGAGGGAACAGTGGCATAGTGGAGCAAATTTTTTTACCCTGGCACCTGGTAAAGTCATTGGGTATAAAAGGAATGTCAGTACAATTAACGCCTTAAACAAAGCTGGTTTTGAAGTGATTGATGCTGAGGAAATTATTTCGGGTAAGAAAAACATTAATAATTACAAGCGTTGTGTGGTTACGATGGAAGGTTCCGAATTGTCACGTGGTGGTGGCGGTTGTAGATGTATGACCATGCCTGTAAGACGAAAACCTGTCAATTGGAAAGTTTAAAATCCTAGTTAACGGAGAACACCTTTGAAAACAAAATCTATTAACAAATATCTTCATGAAAGTGGTTTGTTATACGCTTTAGAAAAGCCATCAAGGTATCTTGGCAATGAATACAACATTATCAGAAAAAAATGGGGAAAATCAATTTTAAAATTTTTATTAGTTTTTCCAGATATATATAATATTGGAATGAGTCATTTAGGGTTAAAAATTCTTTATGAAGAAGTAAACAAGCGTGAAAACTTTTTGGCTGAAAGATCATTTTTACCATGGACTGATCTTTTGGAAATCATGGAGAATGAAAATTTTAATCCTTTTAGTTTGGAGACTTTTAAAACACCTGATAAGTTTGATGTGATTGGGTTTACACTTCAATATGAATTGTCTTATCCTGGAATGGTAAAATATCTTGAGTTGTCGCATATAAACCCGCTTTCTAAAAACAGGACAGAAGAGGATCCCATAATTATTGCCGGTGGTCCTTGCGTATATAATCCTGAACCGATAGCTCCATTTATTGATGCCTTTCTTATTGGAGACGGTGAAGAAGCTATTTGTGAGATTGGGGATTTATTACAACAAACATCAGGTATACCAAAAAAAGAAAGACTTTTACAAATGGCAAAAAAAGTATCAGGTGTTTATGTGCCCGTCTTTTATGAGTCAACAAACGGTAAAGTTGTACCCAAAGAATCCTATCTAAATGAAATTCCCTATTCTATACCAAAACGAGTTTCTCATTTAACCTTAGAAAACTCACTTCACAACCAGTTGATTCCTTATACTCAAACCGTACATGATAGAGGAGTAATTGAGGTAATGAGAGGGTGTACAAGGGGATGCCGTTTTTGTCACGCCGGTATGGTTTACAGACCTACCCGAGAAAGGAATAAAGAGGAGATCATGAAATCAGCTCATTCCGTTCTTGAAAGCACAGGCTATGATGAATTATCACTGCTTTCATTAAGCACATTAGATCATTCGCAGATTTCAGATATAACTGAGACTTTAATGCCTTTATTAAAGGATAAAATGGTTTCTTTATCCATACCATCCAGCAGATTGGATCAATTTGGATTAGATATTGCAGAGAAGATTTCAACTGTTAGAAAAACAGGGTTAACAGTTGCTCCTGAAGCGGGGACACAAAAGATGAGAGACAGAATTAACAAAAATATTCTTGATGAACAGATTTATGACATGATAAGAGTTGCTGTAGAAAAAGGATGGAAAAGGATCAAACTATATTTTATGGCAGGATTACCTTTCGAGACTGACGCTGATTTGAATGGTATTATAGAAATTGTTAAAAAGTGCAGAGCATTAGGTATGAAAAATGTTTCAGTGAGTGTTTCCGGCTTTATCCCCAAACCACATACTCCGTTTCAGTATGCAGCTCAGGATAGTGTACATGAACTCCATTCGAAGATTAGGAAATTATCATATTTGAAAAAGTTAAGTCATTTTGAGTTTCATAAACCAGAAATTAGTTTCATAGAAGGAGCGCTTTCCCGTGGAGACAGGCACCTTTCTAAGGTAATTTTGTCGGTTGTGAGAAGAGGGGGATATCTGGAAGCGTGGAAAGATCAGTTTTCTTACGAAAGATGGATCTCAGCATTTAAGGAATATGATATAGCACCTGAGAAATATATAAGAGCGAGGGGATTTTATGAAAATCTACCTTGGAGTCATATAGATTCTGGAATTAGAAAGAAATTTTTAGTAAACGAATACAAAAAGAGTTTTTTTGGAATACAAACAGGTGATTGTAGGCACTATGAATGTTCTAATTGCGGTGTTTGTTTTGATTTAGAAGAAGGCAAAAATGTATTAAAGATAAAAAATCAAGGAGGGAATGCCTTTGATAAAAAGACCTAAAGGCACTTACGATATAATTGGTGAAGATGCCCCCTTTTGGCATCATTTTGAAAACAAAGCAAAAGAATCAGCACGAGTTTTCGGTTTTGAGGAAATAAGGACACCAATACTGGAAAGAACAGAATTGTTTAAAAGAAGTGTTGGCGATGAAACAGATATTGTTCAGAAAGAGATGTATACTTTTGATGATAAAGGCAACAGAAGTATGACTATGAGGCCGGAAGGAACAGCGCCTGTGGTTAGGGCATTTTTGGAGAATAATCTCATGAGCTTGGGGTTACCTCAGAAACTCTTTTACTTGGGGCCTATGTTTCGATATGAAAAACCTCAAACCGGGAGATACAGGCAATTCCATCAATTTGGTGTTGAAATCATCGGATCATCTTCTTCAAAAGCTGATGTTGAAATTATATGGCAAGCCAAATACTTGATAGAAAGCTTGCATCTACATAATTACAAGCTTCATGTTAATCATCTGGGTTGTTCGGCAGATAGATTAGAATACAAAGAAGCCTTAAAAGCATATTATAAAGATCATTATGATTCCTTATGCGATGATTGCAAAGTAAGATATAAAAATAATATTTTAAGACTGTTAGATTGTAAAAATCCACATGATGCAGAACTAAAAGAAAAAGCTCCAAAATTAACAGATTATTTATGCGATCAATGTTCTGCAGAATATATGACTATAAAAAAACAGTTAGGACAATTATCTATAGATTATGAAGAAAACCCATTTCTGGTAAGAGGGCTTGATTATTATACAGGAATGGTATTTGAGGTAAAATATCCAGTTTCAGACACAATTTTGGATATTTTAGGTGGTGGACGATACGATCATGTTATTTCAGAACTTGGCGGAAAAGATATTCCCGCAGTTGGTTATGCCTGTGGAATCGAGAGAATACTGTCTATTATGAAAGAAGAAGAAGTTGAGATTAAGATCAACCCTTTATCAGAAATATTTGTTTTGGGTATGGGGGAAGAAGCTGAACCGTATGTTATAAAAATTGTTCGTTTTTTAAGGAGAAAAGGTATCAGCGTTGAACATGATCTTATGGGAAGAGGTTTAAGAAGCCAGATGAAATATGCATCGAAAATAGGAGCAAGATTCACAATTATTATTGGCGATGAGGAAATAAATAACGGTATCTGTATGGTTAAAAACATGGAAACAGGAAATCAGACAAGTGTTGAAAGCAGTTGGATAGAAAATTATATCTTGGACAAATTAGAAGAATGACCCTTTAGATGTGAGGAGTTTTTTAATTGAGACTATCAAATTATGTTTTGATCATGTCCTTAATAATGATTGCTGTGGTTGGAATATTGATCTATTTTGCGGGTACTCTAATGATTGACACAAATACACTGCAACAACATGCCATGAGGGTAAACGAATTGAACTCTGATATTCATATATCTATTCTTAATACAGAAAAAGGGCTTGAATTTGATCTATGGACAATCAATGCCTTTAGAAGGACTCTTGATGATTTTGTTGAAAAAAACACTATTAAAACTTGGTTTTTAATCGACCCAAACCAAAAAATTCAAGAGTCTACTGAACACCTGAAAAAAATAATATTACAATTCTATAATTTGGCTTTTGATAAAAATAAAAATGGTATTATTTATTCGTATACACAAATACGCCCTTCTTTGATTGAGGGATTGTACAAAAATGACAGAGCTTTGGAAAATGCTATCATACTCGGGCAAAAAACGGCTTTCGGATTGTTGTTGAGTTTACTCCTAACTGTTATTTTAATTTATTTTTTGATTTTTTTCCCTTTAATCAGAGAAATATCAAATTTCAACCTTAAGCGAACGGCATCTTTAGTTTTTAAAGAATTTAAAGAAAAATTACCAAGTTGGAATAAAAATAATAAATAGAGATGGATGGTGGTTTTGAGAATGAACAACAAAAAATTAATGTGGATATTATTGGCTGTTATTATTGTTTTTGCAGGATTTAATATTTTTACTTTTTTCAACAACCGACAAAACTATGAACAAGTAGAATTCTCAGCAACTTACAGTTTTGAAAGAGGTATGGAAACAAAAATTGAGAATGAAGTTTTATTTGCTTATGAGAAAGAATCTGATTTGGAGGAGTCGATGGAATACTTTAATGGTGTTTCATTAGATGAAAAGATGGCAAACTATAAGGAAGTATTACTAAAACTTGAAGAGCAATCCCACAGATCCATTGAGGTTCTGGAATATAACGCAGTTGCATACAAGGAAAATGGATTGCTAAGGATTGAAGAGGTAAATGTAGTTACCGGGATGGTAAAGGAGACCGAGAATGGTTGGATAACAGATTTTGGAGAAAACAGATTAGAATTAAAGGAAAATTCAAATTCTAAACTTGTTTTTGTTTTACCTGAAGATGCAAAGATTATTTCATCAGAGCCAGAACCTACAGAAAAGGTAGGCAATGTTTTAACATGGAAGAATGTAGGCGAGATTAAATTCCCGAATGTTGAATATCAATAAGAGTGGGAGGCGTATGTATTGAGACGCCAATTAGTGATAACGTTAGTTTTATTAACCGCCGTATTTTCAATTATTTTCTCCGTTCCGGTAAAAATAAAAACAATACCCGGGAATGCTTCTGTTTATATAGACAACACTTTATTCGGTATGAGTGATAGAAACGGAATTCTTTCTGAGATGTTGTTTTTAATAGAAGGGGATTACATTTTTAAAGCAGAAAAACCTGGTTATAATACATTTGAGAGAAAAATCAGCATTACTGAAGCTACATCAATCTGTTTAGAGATGATTCCCTCAGGTGTGTTATCAGTTGAAGCTTTCCCAGAAAACAGCAAAATCGTTGTTAATGAAAATCTCGAATCCATAGGTCAATTCGAAATTGAATTACCGATCGGAAAGCATTATGTTAAAGTTTCTCATGAAGGATTTATTCCTCGTACTTTTTATATAGAGGTAAAACAGTATTCAAAAAGGGATTTACAAGTTAATTTGGAACAGGAAGGAAAAACAAAAATAAACTCAGACCCGTCAGGCGCTATTGTAAGTATAGATGGTAGCAAATTAGGTGAAACACCGATCGAAACTTATCTTGATGCTGGAAAACATATTATTTCATTCCATAAAGAATGGCATTATAGCGAAACAAAGGATATCGTTATTGAAAAGGAAGGGCTGAGCGAAATCACACAGATTTTGAAACCATTCTCTGATTTGACAATTGTTACCACACCTACTGATGTTACTATTACGATAGATAATCATAATCCCTACAAGAGTCCGTTGATCTTGAAAAAGATTCCACCGGGTAAATATCATTTGTCACTTAGTGCAAAAGGATTTCAACCTATTAAAAAAGAGATTTTTGTGGAAATAGGCGAGAATAAACTACGTGAAGAGCTTACATTAAATGAATATCTTTGGTCATTTTCATCTACTCCCGCGGCAGTTTTATCGATAGATGGTGAAGAAGTTGGCTTAACACCGGTTGATAAAATGATTAGTCATGGTGAACATTTGATACGTTTGATCAGCGGTGAGAAAGATTGGATGAGTCAAATTGGAACATATGATAATGGTGAAAAGCATGTTAACCTTAATGACGAAACCACAATTGTTTTTAATATTATCCCAGCAGGCCAATCTTTTGTTCTTCATCGAGGGGTTGAATATGAATCGCCCGCAATTATTAATACCTATCAGGGGATGCAAACCTTTGATATAATCCGTGGGGGTTATCCAGTAAGAAGAAGAATATACAAACTTTTACCCGGCAGGATTTATGAAGAAACGATCAATTTGGAGGGAGAATCAGAATTATTCCTGGTAACTAAGCCTTCTGGAGCTGCAGTCCATTGGATGGGAGCTTATATTGGAGATACACCACTTAGGGGAGTAAGGATAAGACCGGGAAATGGGATTATAAGATTAAGCTGGCCGGATGGTGCCGATTATGAGGAAAGGAGTACTTTTTTAGATGGTGAAACTTATACCCTTTATCGTGAAATTCCTTCATACACTAAGCTTACAATAAATTCACTACCCGATCACCTAACAGTTTTTTTGGATGGTAAATCAAGTGGTCTAACACCGGTTATACTCAATTTAAAACAAGGTTCTTATACTATCAGGTGCGAAACACCTGAAGGAGAGATACAAGAGAAAATAATTACATTGAATGGTGAAAGAGAAAGAACAATTAATTTTGTTTTCTAAGGAGGCCAAAATGAAAAAAGCTGTTTTAACGACCCTGCTTATTTTGCTGTTAATTTCATACGGTTATTCTGTTCCTCCAGATATTTCAAAACAATTGGATATCTATGGAGAAGTTTTGGCAATAATAGATTTAGGTATAATGGATGTGGACAACAGAGGGTACTTTTACGGTGCTAATACCGTAAACAGATATGAACTTGCTGAAGCATTATTTAGGACCAGGGAAAGTATTTTA
>JAYEGQ010000277.1:0-36824 GCA_034659095.1 Thermotogota bacterium | reverse complement strand
AGGATAACCTTTTTATTACTTTACGGGATATTGAAGGGCTTGATTACCAAGAGATTAGTAATATTATGGACAAGCCTTTAGGGACTATAAAAAGCAGGATTTATTACGCAAGAAAAAGATTAAAGAAATTATTGGAGCAGCACGGCATTGGGGATTAAATTAGCTTTAAGGAGGTATTTTGATGAACTGCAGTGAGTTCAGAGACAAATATATGGACAGATATCTGGACAATGAAATGAACTCGAAAGAGATAAGGGAATTCAGAGAGCATATGAAGGAATGTGAGTCTTGTCATTCCATTTTCCTTTCTTACAAAGAGGTCATGAACTATCAAAAGATTAGAGCCTCTTACAGTTCAAGTGAAAAAGGAAAAAAGATGTTTTTAAAAAGGGTCAAGAGGAGAAAAAACATTCCTTACCAAATTGCAGCTGGGTTTGCAATCTTAACCATTGGATTTTTCGGTTCAAAGACCTTTATGGATTTCAATCGAGTCAACCAGCGCTATGAGACCATCGTTAACAAGAGTGTTGAAATGCTTAACTCCGCACAAAATTCCGAAAACAACTTAAATCTTGGTGTAAAAAATGCATCAGGAGATGTCAAGACGAGGACAGAAAAGATTTTTAACCTTATCAACGACGGTGAAAAAGAATAATAAAAGATTTTGCTTTTTGAATTAAAAAATTATTATATTATCTTGTGGGTGATTTAATGCCTCTTGGGAAGAATAAAAAGAATTTTGTTACGATTGTTTTTCTACTATTTTTGCTTGCCGTTTTGTTTTCTGAAACAGTTGAAAATGAAGACAAGATCGAGAACTCGTTAATCCATAGCGAAATTTCTTTTGACAAAGAATCGTTCATCAATGAAATAATTGAATCTTATTCAAATAGTTGTATCAGCGGAACCAGAATCATGATGGAAACCGGTGAATCAGCAAGATACCGATATGAATATGTAATGAGAAAAGGTCATGATAAAATAGTTTCGCTTAAAATGCCATACCGAGTCACCTGGTACAGACAACAAGATGAAGGATTTATTATTCTGGACGGTAAAAAGATTTTGATGGAAGATAAAATGAAAGATTTGGAAGATGTCTATTTGGAAGATATTCAAAAAGAAATTATTGACATCCATCTTACAGAAATTCAATACTCCGGAATACCTGCTTATTATGTTCTAATTTATTTAGAAAATTGTACCTACAGGGTAATCCTTTTGCAGGAAAGTATGCAATTTATAAGGCTTGAAAAAGAAACGGATTCTAAATTAACTGTCATGTTATATGATAACCTAAACCAAGGTAATAAAAAAGACTTTGCAAACCAACTTTCCTGGTATCAGGATATCCCAACAGAAACTGCAGAAAATTTGGACCTTACAAAGGACTCAACCTTGGCTTATAATAACCCGATTAACGAAGACACTCTCTTAAAGGATTTTGAAGTGTTATTACAACCGGTTATTGAGAGGTTTTCTGTACAAAAAACAGAAATGATTGAGTTTTCCGATGCTCGTGCTATGTTTATCACCATGACAGACCCCCAGGAATCAAACCCCTTTGTCATTGTTATTATTATTCATGATAATGCCATTAATCCTTCTAACTCAGAATCGATTCTTGGAAAGATACCTGAAACCTATAATATGTGCCAAAAGATTTCCAACAAAGTAGAAATTAATGTTATCGGTTCTCAGGATAAGAGCTTTCTTGAGGAAATATCCAATCTTATGCTTGAAACTATCGAAAAGTAATATCATATTATTGATACTTTTAATTATATTTATTAAATCTGTCTTGACCATCAAAAGTCAGTGTGATATAATCTCATTTGTTGGAGAGATGGCCGAGCGGTCGAAGGCGCACGCCTGGAGCGCGTGTTAAGGGTTTCCCTTACGTGGGTTCAAATCCCACTCTCTCCGCCATTAAAAGCCGGTATATTTACCGGCTTTTTTCATATCTGCTCATCTGACCAAGAGCGATAAACTCCTTTAAACAACACCCTCCTTAATGGAAAAATCATCAGAAATAAGATCAATAATGAAATAAGGCTTCCAGCTGCAAATTTACCCCATTGAGGGTACATCATGGCATCTTTGCCTGCGTAAGTGTACAGTCTTAGGGATACGGGGTATTTATCCTGACTGCTTATAAAAATGAGTGGTGCTGTAAAACTGGACCAACCATCTATCATCACCTTGATGAAAACGATAAGAGAGACGGGTAATATCTGTGGAAAAATCACTTTGAGGAAAGTGGTGAGGGTTGACGCCCCCTCGATTTTTGCGTGATCGATATGAGTAAGGGGTATCTTTCTAATATCCTCGTAAGCGATTAAAAAGGCAATGGGAATGGCGTGATTGACAACAATCAATATCACACCAAAAAGTGTATCAATCAATCCCGACAATCTGAATATGAGAAACAACGGTACGATTGTATTCATACCGGTTAAAACCATTGAGAGAATAATCATTGAAATGAGACTTGAAAACATGCGTTTTTTTAATACAGCCTGATAGGCTGCCGGGAAAACGATCAACAGGGTTAATAAGGCTGACATCAACCCGATAAAAGTACTGTTTATTAAATTGATTTGGAAACCATCAGAAAAAACCGCTGCGAAGTTCCCAATTGTAAAGGATGGAAATTCATTCCAGTCGGGAATATAAAGTGGATCAGAAAAAGCCAATTTGATAAAATTAAAAACAATCAAAATCGTGATTAACAACCAAATCAAAACCGACACATCACATACCTTATTCCATATCTTTTTTAACAAACGAAAAGCAAAGAGTCTTTTCTTTATAAAAAAGAACAAAAGGACCAACAACAATAAACCCGGTGATATTTCTTCTATCATAAAAGAAGTTAATATTAATGGAATGAGTAACAACAATCGATTGAGCCGTTTTGTAAAAAAAAGAAGACTGAAAATCAAGAAACCTATGGCTGATGGCCAATTGCAGAACAAAAAACAGTCGAGAAGCGGTGCAATGAAAAGAAAACTCCCTCTTCCGGTTCTAAGCTTTCGAATACTAAAAAATACCAGTAGAATAAAAAGACTGACAAATAGTGACTGAGAGTAAGCAATGAAATCAGCGTTCAGGCGAAACATTGAATCTTTTAGGAACAGTCCTAACGTTGTTGTTGAACCTGAGATGCCATAGGAGGTAAAACCTTCCATAAGATAGGGTCTTCCATTTGTTAGCATCAGAGGAATGGAAAATTCCCTTAAACTGTTGATTAACAAAATAATGGAAAAACTCAAAAGTATTGATCTTGTCAAAGGGTTTAACAAAAAATTGTAAGTCTGTTCTTTATTAGCCCCTTCCATGCGCATCATCTCGATTTGGTGGTTTGGTGTATTCTTGATAGAAGCATATGCAATTAACGTGGTGATGGGTATATTGATCCAAATCCGAATCAAACAGGTGGCCGAAAAGGCAAAAAAGCGATTTTCAACCAATGTTTCAGTAAACCAATACAAAATGCTTCTGTAAATGGGAACGGAAATAAAAGCCGGAATCATCCAGGCTAAAAATAGAAAAAACAAAAAAATATTCTGATATTTGTCTTTCAAATGATAAATGCGAAAAGCAAACCTCATACCAATCCCAAGGGAAAGGGCGATTGTGATATAGGCATACAAAAGGGACACGCCCATACTGATTCGCATGGAAGCATCCCTGGCAATTTCAATCATTTGTATGAATGAAAATTCTTCAATAACAAAGACACTAAGTATAAAAGGTAATAGTGAAAACAGAAGGATTAAGCCAATCAGTGGTCCTACGGATATCATTTTTGGTCGATATATTCCTGCGCCTTTTTCAGTGACCCTTGAACATCTACCCCTTCTTTTAATATCAAATCAAGAGCCGTTCTCATTGCGGGCCAATAACCAAATATGTATTGATCATCGATAGGCTGTACCATTCCATTTTTCACTGCTCTTTCCATTTGTGAATAGTAAAGAATTTCTTTTGGCTGTTTAGGTTTTATTGCCGGATATTTTATGAAGTCTTTGGCGAAATCTTCGTTTGCTTCCAAGTATTTTTTTAGTAACGAAACGGTATGTGGGTGATTGTTAAAACAAATAAATCCTTTCGGATCGATAACCGATCGCCACGGTGCGGGTAAGGATCTGATCGCAAAATCCAGTTTAGAAGACAGAAATTTCTGTATCAAGAAGCTACCCTGAGGAAACATTGCTAATTCTCCCTTGAAGAAAGCTTTAACGATATTTGGACGGGTGACATAATCAAATAACAATCCGGCATGATACCAATCTCTGAATTGTTGCAATAATGAGATATTCTCCTGAGTGAGAAGATTCACATTACCATCATCATTCATGACGGGACTACCCAAACCTTCTTGTAATCCTGTAAAAATATACGCAGAATTAATCCCCCATCCACTGGGTTGTATATCCATTTCATCAATGGCTTTCATGATCTCTATGAATTCGTCAAAAGTCCAGTCATTATCAGGTAAATTGATTCCCAATTGATCGAATATCTTTTCGGACAAATACATCAGCTGCATGTCTGCATAATAAGGAATCACATAATTTTTTGAGCGATATTGAAATGCCTGTACTAATTTTTCATCAAACACATAATTCAATCCATCTAACTCTGTTGTTTCAATCGGTTGGGCATAATCAAGTATCAATGGCAAATTGTCCGTTTTTATCAGGCAGATATCCGGTAAATCCCCGCCACCTTTTAAAGTGATGGTCAATTTTTCCTCCAGCTCCGGTATGTATATCAACTTCACCTGCTCTCCGGTTTCAGTTTCCCATTCTTGGGATAGTTCTCTGAACAAGCTTTCTCCTTCCCAGGAAACCCAAACTTCAACTGTTCCAAATAAAACAGATCCCAAAAACATCAAAGATACCAATAACAAAAAGACTCTACTCAATTTTCGCATTTTATTCCTCCCCTTAAAAAAAGGGCGAATTCTCTCCGCCCCTGAATAACTTATCTATTTACTAAAATTGATATTTGTTTTTTTCTCTTAGTACTACAAAATGATTTTAGTTCACATTACCCGATTATTTGGCGTATGCAACAGAGCGTTTTTCCCTGATAACGGTGACTTTCAGCTGTCCAGGATATTCCACACCCTCTTCCACCTCTTTTGCAATATCAAAAGCCAATTTATCTGCCATAACATCATCGGTTTTATCCGGCTGAACAAGAATTCGAAGTTCTCTTCCGGCTTGTATGGCGTAAGCCTTTTCCACTGTTTTGTGATTCTTTGCAATTTCTTCAAGTTTTTGAAGTCGTTTGATATACAAGTCAACAGTTTCCCTTCTTGCACCTGGTCTTGCAGCTGAAATGGCATCTGCTGCAGCAACCAAACATGCCTCTGGCGATTCAGGCTCAGTTTCACCATGATGAAATTGAATCATATTGATGATATCATCCTTTTCACAGTAGCGTTTTGCCAATTCCGCTCCGATCAATGCATGAGACCCTTCAACCTCATGGTCCACACCTTTACCAATGTCGTGTAACAGGGCACCTCGTTTGGCTCGATCAACATTTAAACGCAATTCTTCTGCCATCATACCGGCAAATTTTGCTACTTCTATGGAGTGTTCCAGAACATTTTGTCCAAAGCTTGTTCTGTATTTGAGTCGTCCAATGAGTTTGATTAGTTCGTTATTCAAACCTCTAACACCTGTTTCAAATGTGGCTCGCTCTCCCTCTTCCTTAACAACCTTTGCAATTTCTTTCTTTGCTTTGCCATAGGTTTCTTCAATATTTGCGGGATGGATTCGTCCATCTGCAACGAGTTTTTCCAGTGTTAGCCGTGCAACTTCACGTCTAAGTGGATTAAAACAGGAAACCACAACGATCTCCGGTGTGTCATCAATGATCAAATCCGCACCCGTTATCTTTTCAAAGGCCCGAATATTCCTTCCTTCACGACCAATGATACGTCCTTTCATATCATCTGTGGGAAGTGAGACAGTACTGACCGTGCCTTCATTCACATAGTCCGCGGCGTATCTTTGAATGGCAGTTGTCACAACCCACTGTGAATGTCTTTCCGCTTCTTCTTCTTTTTCATCTTTTATCTCTTTAAACATTTGCGCCAGGTCATGTTCATATTGTCGTTTGGTTTCGACGAAAATGATGTCTTTGGCTTCTTCAGGAGTCAATTGTGCTATCTTGTAGAGTTTTTCCTCTTCCTCGCTGATGAGTTTATCAAGTTTTTCTTCTTTATTACGAATCTCAATCTGGTTTTCTTCCAATTTTTCTTCTTTAACAAGGAATTGCTCTTCTCGTTTGTCAAATGAAGCTTCTTTCTTTTCCAACCTACTTTCTGCTCGCTTGATTTCATCTCTGGTTCTTTTTGCTTCTTTTTCCGCCGTTTCTATAATCTTGTGAGCTTCTTCTTTTCCATCCAGTTTTGCCTGGCGAATAATGGCACTGGACTCTGTTTTCGCCGATGCAATTATTTCATCATAGGTCTTTTCTGCTTTTTGAATATCACCGATTACTTCCTGTTTTATCTTTTTCTCTAAATATTTCTTAGCATAAAATACACCTGCAAAAAACGCGGTAAAACTAGCCGCAACAATAAAAATAATCCATAATATGATCATTAATCCCATAATATACCTCCATTTATATCAATCAAAATTATTGTCTTTAAGTGCTTTCATTACTTCAATAATTCGTTTTGTTTGAAATCCTCTGCGAAACATTCTTCGTTGCCATCTTTCAGGGTTGTTTTTGCAATTTCTTTGATAATCCTGCTTTAGTACATCCAGTATTTCCTCTTCGTCCACCGCCTCAATTGCTTGCCGGATCTTATCTTGTGAAACACCAAGATCATTCAGTTCTCTCTCCAATCTGAACAATCCTTTGGATTTCAATTTTAGTCCATCTTCAATATACATCTTTGAAAATCTCAAATCATCCAGCATTTTTAACGTATATAATTCATCGATGGTTTCTTCAATCTGTTCTTCATCAAAACCTTTTTCTTGACAGCGTTGCCGTATTTCTTTTTCTGTACGAGGTCTGTATTTAAACAAAAGGGAACAATACTGATGAATGTCCTGTTTATTCTTTCTTTTCATCTTCTCCTTTCCCTTCTTCTATATCCGTAAGTTCGATTAAAGGTATCTCATGTTTTTCTCTAATCCTGTTTTCAAGTTCGTATCTGATTTTTGTGTTTTCTTTTAAAAAGGCAACTGCATTATTTTTCCCCTGTCCCATACTGATCTCCTCACCATCGGGAGTCAAATAACTGAACCAGGAACCCTTTTTCAAAACAATATCATCTTCATCACCAAGGATGATTAATTCGTTTTCTCTGACCACGCCTTTTCCGTAAATAATATCAAAATAAGCCTCTTTAAATGGTGGAGCGACTTTATTTTTAACAACTTTAACCCTGGTTTCATTCCCTACAAATTCAGCTGATTCCTTTAAAGAACCAATCCTCCTAATATCAAGACGCATTGAACAGTAGAATTTTAGCGCCATGCCTCCAGTAGTGGTTTCTGGGTTGCCAAAAGTAATACCTATCTTCATTCTCAATTGATTTGTAAAAATCACACATGTTTTTGATTTGTTAACAGCACTGGATAGTTTCCTTAAAGCCTGTGACATTAATCTTGCTTGAAGACCCATCTGCGCATCTCCCATATTGCCTTCAATTTCAGCTCTTGGTACTAATGCTGCCACAGAATCTACGATGATTAAATCCACTGCACCGCTTCTTACCAACGTCTCGACAATCTCAAGCGCCTCTTCTCCACTACCCGGTTGTGAGATTAAAAGGCTATCGAGATCGATACCCAAATTTTTTGCATAGACAGGATCCAGAGCATGCTCTGCATCCACAAAAGCTGCTATTCCACCATTGGCTTGGGCTTCTGCAATGGCATGTAAGGTAAGTGTTGTTTTTCCACTGGATTCGGGGCCATATATTTCAATGATCCTTCCCCTGGGATAACCTCCAACTCCCGATGCCAAATCAAGCGCCAGGGATCCGGTTGAAATGACTTCAACATTAGCCACCTGATCTGCACCCATTACCATGATTGATCCTTTTCCAAAGTCTTTTTCAATCTTTTTTATGGCTGTATCTATCGCTGTTTTCTTGTTATTATCCACAACTTTTTTTCGTCTCGCCATTTGGTGTTACCTCCTTTTGAATTCAAATCACCTTTGTTTCCAATGCTTTATAAATCGGTCCTGTTTCTGTCAATGTGGAGCTTTTTAAGCTTAGTACAATATCTCCTAACATCACTTTTTTTACAATTATTGTTTTTATTTTGTCTTTCCAATCATTAGGACTTTTCTTTATTCGTCCCAATGTCAAATGGGGAAGAAACTTTTTACCGAATGATTGATTGCAAATCGCTTCCAATTCCGTTTTCATCTTCGAATACAACTGTTGAAGTGGATCACTCTTTTTCAATCCAAGCCAAACCGCCGTGGGTTTGGAATATTTTTCAAAATAACCAATCCTGTTAATCATCAGGGGAAAATGATCAAAACTTATATTTTTCAAAAATTCAGCCGTTCTTTTCATTAGATCTTCAGAAATTTCCCCAAGAAAAAATAGGGTGATGTGTAAATTCTCTTGTTCTACCCATTTTGCATGAAAACCAATTTTCTTAAGGGCTACAATGTGGGTATGACATTGCTGTTTTACATTTTCTCCTACTCCTAATGCAATAAAGCATCTCATAGATATTTCTCGGATCCTTTAAAATACGTCAACCCAGAAAGAACTGTAGTGATTCCAACGATCCATGCAAACAATGTTAAGACTATTTGATTGGGCCAATTTGCCACAATCGATACTAAAACCACTACAATATAAACCATCTGTATGGCTGTTTTGCTTTTTCCGATAAAATTGGCTGCAATCACTTTTCCCTTACTGGCTGCCAACATTCTTATGCCACTCACTGCGGTATCTCTAATGATGATGATAGCCAGCAACCAAAAGCTGACCTCATGATTCCAGACTAAGGCACATAATGTACCGGAAATAAAGGCCTTATCTGCCAGTTGATCTAAAAATTTCCCCAAGTTGGTGATTTGATTGTTTTTGCGTGCCAGATAACCATCCAACCAATCGGTTAGCGATCCGGCAATAAAAACAAACAAAGCAATTAATCCATAAACTGAACTGTCTTGAGATAAAAGAATTAGCCACATTAAAAATGGAATCAAAGCAACCCTGATCAGCGTTATTCTCGTTGGAATATTTAATCGCATAACCATTCAGCCTCCAAATCAAAATCATCATAACCAGTTATCCTCGCATCTATGAATTCTCCAATCTTAGGTTTCTTTCTTTCCTCTTCCTCACTCAAACGAACAAATACCTCCGAGTCTATCTCTGGTGCATCTCTATAACTTCTGCAAACCAACAGATCCTCTTCAAATGAATCCACAATCAACTGCATTTTTGTTCCCACAAATTCCTCGTTTTTTTCAGCCGATATTTCTTTTTGTAAATCTTGAATTTGACTGAGTCTTTCTTGAATGATGTCATCGTTTTCCAAAGTAAATGGAACCTCTGAAATAGGTGTCCCTTCTTCTGGTGAAAAGATAAAAAAACCCACTTTGTCAAAACGCACTTCATCCATAAAAGTCATCAATTGTTCATACTCTCTTTGGCCTTCACCGGGAAAGCCTAACATTATCGTTGTTCTCAAACTTACATCGGGAAACAACTCCCGTATCATTTGGATTTGTTCCTTTAACTGAGAAACCATACGCTTTCTTCCCATTTTTTTTAAAACGTTATCGGAACCATGTTGAACCGGAATATCAAAATAACTGATAAGATGTTCAAGGTTTTTCAAACCCTGAAACAGCTCTTTGGAAATGTGATCAGGATGCATGTACATCAACCGTATCCAATAATCACCCTCAATTTTTGACAGTTCTTCTGTTAGCTGTGAAAGTCCAGTTTTTCCATAATTATATTGAGTGATATCCTGGTCAACGAGAATCAACTCTCGCTTACCCGTTTCAACAAGCTGAGAAAACTCCTTTTTTATGTCCAAAGGATTTCTACTGATATGCTCGCCTTTAAACGTGGGAATAGAACAAAATGCACATGCTCTGTTACAACCATCGCCAATCTTGATATAAGAATAAGATTGTTGATCTATGGGAAAATGTTCTGGTACTTTATAAAATAATGGGTTAGGTTTTTGAGGAATGTTTTTCCCTTTTGAGGCTTTTTCAACAATTGGAACGATGGTTTCTAAAGCATCTAAACCCACCCAATAATCTATCTCGGGGATTTCTTTCATTAACTCCTCAGAGTACCGTTGAACAAGACATCCCAAAGCCATTACCTTAACAGAAGGCTTGAGCTGTGTGCTATAGGTAATTAATCGCTGGATAGACTCATCCGCAGCATCCAAAATAAACCCGCAAGTGTTGACGATGATTAAATCCGCCTGTTTCGGGTCATCCGTTAGCGTATGTTGATTTTCCAGAAAAAAACCGGAAAGTATTCGGCTGTCCGCTTCATTTTTCGGGCAACCTAATGTTTCTATAAAAACATTCAAGTTATCAACTCTTTCTCTTTTTTAAAAATGCCTTTCTAATTTTGGTGATTTCAGAAATATAGTCCTGATTTGAATAATTTGGGTAAGTGTATTTTAAGGGTTTATAAGCACCTTCGGCAAAGTACAGTGTCACCTCGGCATAGATTCCTTTTCCAATGTAAATTCTGTTTCCTTGGGGTTTTGTAGAAGCTAAAACAAACTGAGTATGATGAACATAGCCTGAATCAAGATTGATGGTTCTGTTCCCGTCCAGAGTATGACGCTGTTCAATTTTATTTGTAATCAACTTTGCGTGAGCCAACTCAGCAGGGTGGATTAGCTCTTTAAAGCTGATTAATTTTCCTTCAATCTTGCCTTCTCCCATCTCTTTGTTGTAATAATGGGTATATTTCCCAAAGTCAAGGGGCTCAGAAATAAAATCGATTTCTCCAAATTCTTGCTTCAATTCATGGTTTACATCGGTCAATCTATAATCAATATAACATCCGAAAGCAAAAACGATAAGGTTGACAAGCTGTGCCTTACGAATCCTGCCCATTTTTTATCAACACCTCAAATTCCTTAAAAAAAACTTCCCATGTATCTTCATAATATTCTACCACAATTAAAGATTTTTCCGTGTTAATGATCTTACCGGAAAAATCATCTGTAAAGCGTAATGTTTGGTTTGGTTTTAGAGATATCTTATCATTTCCAATCTGAATAATAGCTTCAATATCCCCTTTATTGGTAAACTTTACTATTTCCCTATCTTGCTGCTTTTGAATTAATAGAACTTGTAAAAGAATAATCAACAGCAGTACAGGAATCAAGAAAATCAAAATGATTTTGACAGGTTTTCTATTCTCACTTTCTTTTTTGATTTTTGGAATCCTTTTTTCGTTTTGATCCAAAGCATTTAGGAACGTTTCCACACTTACACTGTTTCTTATTCCCAAAAAACCCGAATATCTGAGAACAAAATCCTTCAAATAAATAGTTGGAATGCTTGGCAATTCACCTTTTTCAATTTCTTCAATGGTCTCCACACTGATATGTGTATGTTCACTAACTTGTTCTTTGGAAAATCCACTATAAATTCTATTTTTTTGCAGTTGTTCTCCAACTTCCGCAAATAATTGGGTTACATTCCCTTTTTTCATTTTGAGGTCGCTTTCTTCACTCTGTTCATAATGGTTATTCCCAATCCTTTTTCTTCAAAACCCTCAATTAAAGCACAATGAATCCCATTTTTATCCAACACTCTTAAGATATGAAAGAGATTACTTGCAACACGATACAAATCATCTCTTGGACCCAAAGAAATACAGTCAATATTTGCATTTCTATAGTATGGAATGGTTTCATCCGTGCATATTAGCGCTTTTTTTTGTTCTCGATTTCCATCTTGATATAAATCCTCGAACATCCGAATCCCCATCTCCGCTAATTCTTTTTTGTCTCTCACCCATGGGATCAATTTCACTTCTGCATTAGGAGAATAATGCTTGTATTTCATTCCCGGGGCAATTGCCTCCGCAATACCTTTTTTGACAATCAGGTTAGGAATCATTTCTTTCATTTTTTCAATGGTCACTGGCCCGGGTCTTAATAGAGTTGGCGTCTCTTCAAGAAGGGAAATAATAGTCGATTCAATACCAAATTCCAAGGGTTCTGTTTCAATAATCCATTTAACACGCCCCCTCATTTCTTCCAGATGTTCAGACCTGGTTGGACTGGGGTAACCCGAAATATTGGCGCTTGGCGCGGCAACAGGTACTCCGCAGTGTGCAATTAATCTTTGGGCTATTCTATTAGAAGGGAATCGAATAGCAACGCTATCTCTATTACCGGTTATGATCTCTGAAATCCCCTTTGCCTTTTTAAGAATAAAAGTAACGGGTCCAGGCCAAAATCGCTCACTCAGTTTCCAAAATAATTCAGGTGGATCTTTTTCAACGATTTGCCAAATCTGCTCCATCTCACTGATATGAACAATTAACGGATTATCTACCGGTCGCCCTTTTGCCCTGAAGATTTCTTGAAGTGATTCTTCATGATTGATAACAGCACCTAAGCCGTATACAGTTTCTGTCGGAAAGATAACCAACTTTCCGGCTCTTAAATCTTTGGCACATTGTAAAAACTCTTCTGACTGTTCAAATTCAGAAGAGTTGACTGATATATACAAGGTTTTTGTGTTCACTGTTATTCTTCCAGACATTTAATCCAGCATTTTCTCGTTCGGGGACCATCGTATTCACAAAAATAAATTCCCTGCCAGGTTCCTAACATCAATTTTCCGTTTTCAACAAAAAAAGTCTGGGAAGTATTGGTTAGTATCGTTTTAATATGCGAGTCGGAATTGCCCTCTAAGTGTTTATAAGAAGAATCTACCGGTACCATATCGCCCATTTTTCGAATAAAATCAAATTTTACATCCGGATCAGCATTTTCATTTACAGCCACACCAGCAGTCGTATGAGGTACATAAACAATTACAACCCCGTTTTGTAATCCGCTGTCATAAATAACCTGCTGCACTTTTAAAGTTATATCAACCACTTGAGATCTGCTTGTGGTCTTAACCTGTAATTCATGATGTCTCATAATTCCGGCTCCCTTTAAACTATGATCTGAATAGTTTTAAGAACAACTTCCAAACACTTGTTCTTGCCAATTTAAAATCTTGCTCCACCAGAATATTATGTCCCATTATCCTTCTGGTGATATTGGTAAAGATTTTGTTCATATCATGAGAAGGCTCAAAAGCAATAGGCACTCCCCTGTTAGTTCCGATAAATACTTCATCACTGTCAGGTACCAGCCCAATCATAGGAATGGAAAGTGTTTTCATCACTTCTTCTTTTTTCAACATACCACGCTTTTCATTCATACTCTCTTTAACCTTGTTTAGGATGAAAAAGACATTATCCAGACCTAAATGTGTGTTTTCTAAAAGCCCTAAAACCCTATCGGCATCACTCACGGCCGTAAATTCTGGGTTTGTAACAAGAATTGCTGTATCAGCTGCTGCTACCGCATTACGGAACCCACTTTCAATTCCCGCTGGAGAGTCAATGATAATATAGTCAAAGTCGGGTTTGATTCGAGTAACCACATTAGTCATGTCTTCCACCGTCATCATTTCTTTCGTAGCTATTTGGGATGCAGGTAACAGATATAGATTTCGATTTGTTTTATGCCGAACCAAAGCTTCAGAAGCACCTACTCTGCCGGATACCACATCCATAACGGTGTAAAGAATTCGATTTTCAAGTCCCAGCACTACATCGAGATTCTTCAGCCCCAGATCCCCGTCTATCAAACAAACCTTTTTGCCCAAATTGGCAAATGCGGCTCCAAGATTTGCGGTGATGGTGGTTTTCCCCACACCACCTTTTCCCGATGTTATGACGATTACTTGCCTGTTATTCATATTATCTCCCCAACAGTTTTTTTGCACTCTCGTCCATCATATCAGGGGTCCATCTGGGTTCAAAAACAAGGTCAACATTGGCTTGCTTAACTCCCTCGACTGAAGCCACTGCATTTCTGGCTTGTTCCTTTAGCATACTTGCCATGGGGCAAGTGGGAACTGTGAGTGTCATTTTTACATCTACTGTATCATCATCGTTTATGACGATGTCGTATATGAGTCCTAATGAAACAATATCAATTCCAATTTCTATGTCAATGACTGTTTTTAATGCAGCCACTATCTGTTCTTTAGTAATTGTTGGCATTTTCTCCTCCCGGTTTTTTCTATTAATTTACAGTTTCCATTCTTTTTCTGGTGTTGTTCATCACTTCATTTATCGTTTGATCCATTGTTTGATGTACTGTACATCCTGATGCCCTTTGATGGCCACCGCCCCCATATTCAATGGCGATGGTTGCCACGTCAAACCACTTCTTTGAACGAAAACTGACCTTGATTTCTTCCTTGTCCATCTCAGTGAACAAAATTGCGGTTTCAACACCTTTAATAGATTTTAATTCTCCAATTAAACCCGCTGCATCCTCACTGGTACAACCGGTTTTTTCAAGCATATCCAACGTGATAAAAGAATATATTAGAGTGCCGTCTAAAGTTGTCTTGATCTTTTTTGCCATCTCCGACAACAGATAAAATTCTTGGACTCGATTATTCTCTAGGACCATTGATGCGTTATAAGGAGCGTTTGCTCCTTGCTTAATAAGTTCCGCAGCAATTTCCATAACACGCCATCCGGTATTGGTATATTTAAAAAAACCCGTATCCGTTTGTATTCCAAGCAAGTTGATCGTCGCAAGGATTGGATCATACTCGATTCCTAATCCTTTGAGGAACCGATAAACCATTTCTGCTGCAGATGACGCCTCAACATCCAACCAATTATAGTCTCCCCACAGATCGTTTGTCACATGATGATCGATAACAAAATTCGGTTTCTTATTCATTAGCCCTTGATATTTCCCCATTCGATCCGGAGATGAGGAATCAACGGTTATAATGGCATCAAAATCTTCTGAACTGATATCCTTTTCAAAAGCGATCTGAGATACCGGTTGAAACACCTCATAAATAGCCGGACATTGACTGTCTATGGCAGATAAAACATTTTTCTGTATTCTCCTTAACCCATAAGTTAAAGACAAAACAGAACTAATACAATCTCCATCAGGATCAATATGTCCAATGATTAAAAACCGATTATGGGTATTGATATATTCTTTTAGACCATTTATTCCTGTCTCTGTCATGTCATAACTCCAATCCTATCAAGCATTTGTCGATTATATCATATACCACCTTGAAACAAGGTAGAATGTAGCTATCACAAGTCCAATGACGGTTATAACAATCCCTTCTTTCAAAAAGGCAACAAAACTGATTTTTGTTTTTTGTGTTTTTTCAACCAATCCAACGGCAACCATATTTGCCGCAGCTCCACTGATGGTCATATTTCCACCTATACATGCTCCTAACGCTAACGCCCACCATAATTCCGCACTTTGGGGAATGGTCCCCTGCAACCGTTGAACAATGGGTATAAAGACTGTAACCACGGGAACGGCCCCGATAAAACCCCCAAGCGCAGCAGAAATCCATAAAACCGCAAGGATAAGCATTAGTGGGTTAGTACTAAACTGATTAATCCAGGTAGCTACAGAACCGATAATTCCCACTTCTTCTAAAGCTTTTGCCAAAGTGAACAATCCAACAAAAAAGAAAATTGTATCCCATTCCACTTCCTGTGCAACCTCCTGAAAACTTATCTTGGAGAGTAACATCAAAACCGAAGCACCCGTTAAGGCAATCAGTGAGGCTTCATAATCCAACTTTTCATGCACAACGAATCCCAAAATCACGAGAGCAAAGATGACAATTCCTTTGATGAGTAAAGGACGATCTTCTATAGCTCTTTTTGGATCTATATCCATCAAACGTTGCAATTTTGATTGCTCTACTTTTCGAATATGGGGATATCGAAAGTGAAAATAAACTAAAACCGCTAATAACATCAATATCGAAGGAATTATCATAACCAGCATAAAATGAATAAAACTAGCTCCGGAAGCACTTCCAACAAGGACGTTCGGCGGGTCACCAACAATAGTGGTCATACCACCTATATTTGCGGCAAAAATCATGGAAAAGATAAGTGAAACCGGACTGATTCCGGCTGTATCGGCAATCAAAAAAACAACCGGTGAAAACAGCAGGATTGTTGTCACATTGTCCAAAAGACTTGAAAAAAAGGCTACAGCAACCAATAAGGTAATATAAATCAAGTACATACGCCCTTTTGAATTCTTAACGATTTTTGCGGCAATATACTGGAACATACCTGTCTTTTTTAAGATACCTACCAGTATCATCATCCCCAACAAAATACCAATCGTGTTAAAATCTACATAATTGCTGACTTATTTGCAAGAGCATAACGACAAGCCCCATCGTAAAAGCGACAAGTGATCTTTGAAATTTCCCTGATATAATCAGATAATACGTTAACAAAAAAAGTATTAGAACGGTGATGGTTTCAATGCCCATTTATACTTCCTTTCGAAAATGGTTAATTGGATTGAGTAAACAAGGAAATCTTCCTCTTTTTTGTCTCGGTTTGCTCTTTTTTTCTTTCCAATTCCTTAATAACTATCTTGTAAAGCTTCAGCATTTCTTCCACAGAGTGTTGGAGGGAGAAATTCTTCTTAACGAATTTTTGTCCCATCAATACCCTTTCATCATATTCCTCTTTATCACTCAAAAGTCTTTCAACAGCATCGATAAACGCCTCTTTATCAAGCTCATCCAACATGACACCCCCACTTTCCTTACGCTTCAACAATTCATACACGCCCAAGCGACCAAGGGCTACAACGGGTGTTCCCGCGGTGAGACTCTCGAGAATAACCAAACCTTGTGTTTCAGAATAAGAGGCAAACCAAAAGATATCAGCCACGTTATAGGCATCAATCACATCTTTTCTGTCCCGTCCGCCTGTAAAATAGACCCTTTTAGCAATACATAGCTCATCCGCCAGCCTTTCAAGCGGCTCTTTTTCTTCTCCTTCTCCAATGATGACAAAATGAACATCACTTCTTTTTGCCAAAAGTTGTTTAAAAGCGCGTAAAAGAAAATCAATATTCTTTTCTTTACCTATACGCCCCACGAAAAGGAGTATTTTTTCATCTTCAGGAATATTGTAAATCTTCCTGATATCCCATTTGACAGGATTTCTAAAAGAGTTTGTATCAATTCCGGTGGGTATCGTTGCTAATTTTTGAGCCGGAACCCCCCATTCTTCAAGTAATTCTCTGATTTTCTCGGTAGGAGCGATAACCTTATCAAAAAGGTATGTCCAATAAGTCATGAGTTTCCTGGTCTGTTCCACTGAAGGTCTGATCATAGAGGGAACATAATGCAGGTAATACTCAAAAAGCGTATGATGGGTGCATATAGCAGGGATTTTGAGATTTTTTGCAACGACCTTGGCATAAAAACTCATTGAAAATGGCGAATGAACGTGAATCACATCCAAATTTAAGGATCGGATAGTTGGAATCATGGGGAATATGGGAATACCGATTCTTTGTCCTTTTTCCAATGAATAACTGAACGAAGGGCACTCAAACACACCTTTTTCTTTTCTTTTGTATGAAGATTCAAATTTGGGAACAAAGATATAAACTTTGTGTCCCATCTGTTCCATCACTTTTCGATATAGTGTAATGGCAATTGCTACTCCGTTTCTTTGAGGGGTATAAGTATCACTGAACAAGCCTATATTCATTTATATCAAATCCTCCTATACCTGACTCGTCACTTTATTGATTTCAAAATGATTCTCATAAGCATATCGTTTCACCATTTGGTTATTCGGCTTCTTCATCCTGCTCTGTCTCTTCGGAGTATTCTTCTTCAAGACTACCCGGTTTCACCATGGGAAAAGGTATGACATCTCTGATGGAGGCAGAATTGGTCAAAAACATGACAAAGCGATCGATGCCAATCCCCTCACCGCCGGTTGGAGGCAGTCCATATTCTAAGGCACGAATAAAATCATGATCCATCATCTGAGCCTCCTCGTCACCGGAATCCCTCATTACCATCTGCTTTTCAAACCTCTCTCTCTGATCAATGGGATCGTTTAACTCCGTAAAGGCATTTCCCATCTCCCGCCCAAGAATAATCGGTTCAAATCTTTCAGTGACTCTGGAATCTTCTCTGTGTTTTTTAGCCAAAGGTGATATTTCCACAGGATGGTCCATGACAAAAGTAGGTTGAACGATATGATCTTCCACAAGATCCCATAATCCATCGATGAGATGACTTCTGTCTTTGATTTCAGGTTCATTGTGATTTTCTTTCAAAATCTCCAGAAGCGTTTCATCTGAATCATTTAGAATATCAACACCCAAGTGTTCTTTAATAAACCCTTGCATAGTGACTTTGTTCCATGGAGGTTTGAAGTCTATCTTATGTCCCTGATACTCAATTTCATATTTACCAAATATTTCCTTGACGACAAATCCAAATAGTTCCTCAGTGAGCTTCATCAAATCGTTATAATCGGCGTATGCCTGATAAAATTCCATCATGGTAAATTCTGGAGAGTGTTTGTAACTGACACCTTCGTTTCTGAAATTCTTGTTAATCTCAAAAACTCTATCAAACCCGCCAACAATCAATCTTTTCAAATACAGCTCCGGGGCAATTCTCATGTACATGTCAACATCATAGGTGTTCATATGGGTGATGAACGGTCTGGCTGATGCGCCCCCAATGGTGTAATGCAACATTGGAGTCTCTACTTCAACAAATTTGTTTTTATGCATAAATTCGCGGATGAGTCTGATGACTTCAAATCTCGTTCTGAATCGTTGCATGCTTTCTTTATTGGCAATGAGATCCACATAACGCTGCCTGTAAATCACTTCTTTGTCCTTTAGTCCATGCCATTTTTCCGGCATGGGTCTAAGAGTCTTTGTCAACAGTTGTATTCCTTTGGTATAAACGGATAGCTCTCCGGTTTTAGATTTAAATGGAAAACCTTCAATACCGACAAAATCTCCGGTACTGACGTGTTCTTTGAAAAAATCAAAAGTATCCTGTCCCACTTCGCTTTTTCTTATGTATCCCTGGACGGTTCCATAAAAATCCTTTAACTCAAAAAAGGCAGACTTACCGTGATCCCTGATGGCCATCACTCGACCAGCTGTTTTAACCTTTTCATCTTCTCTTACCTCACCGGATTCCATTTCCCCATAAGCGTTAAGAATGTCTTCTGTAGTTTGGGTTCTTTCAAATTTGTGAGGATATGGCTCCAATCCCTTTTTTCTTATCTCATCCAATTCCTTTATTTTCTGGTCTCTAATTGTTGATGACATTTTTAAACCGCCTTTCTTATTTTAAACCAATGCCAATAATCTCGTACTGTTGTATTCCACTTGGAGTTTTAACCTTAACAATGTCTCCAATGCTGCCACCATCAAGAGCTTCCCCAACAGGAGATTCCACACTAACTTTGTTCTCAAATATATCCGCTTCTTGTGGATTAACCAATTTAAAAGTATTTTCCTGATTGTTTTCCAGATTTTTTACCATGACAGTCAGTCCCAATCCGGCAATATCGCTTTGCACATCATTGGCATCGATGATTTCGGCTTTATCCAAAACATTTTCAATCTCAAGAATCCTACCGTTGATTCTTCCCTGCTCATTTTTCGCTTCTTCGTACTCACTATTTTCGCTCAAGTCTCCGTATTCTCTGGCTTCCTTTATCCTGGCGGCAATATCGTACATCAGTTTTTCTTTGAGTTCTTTCAACTCCTTTTTTAAAGAATCGAATCCCTCCTGTGTTAAATATATGACATCCTTTTTCGCCATTGATTTTATCCTCCCTTTTTCAATTCATCTATTATATGCTTAAATTGTCCCACACTATCAAAATCCATGTACACTGATGCAAAACGGATATAGGCCACTTCATCAAGATTTTTCAAATATTTCATCGCCTCTTCTCCGATCGTTGCACTTTCAATCTCCGTAGCCCCTTTTTCCACAAAAGCCTGCCTGATTTTAACTGCTATATCGTTTAATACCTCTATATCGATGTCCCTTTTTTCTGTTGCTCGAAGTAATCCATTTAATAATTTTTCTCTTCGAAAACGTTCAAGCCTACCGTCTCTCTTCTTTATCATGAGCGGTAGATTTTCATAGCGTTCATAAGTCGTGAATCTAGCATCGCAGACGGGACACTGCCGTCTCCTTCTTACACTGCTTCCATCCTCAGATGTTCTTGAATCAATCACTTTGGTATTCTTATTGGAACAAAAAGGACACTGCACGCTTAATCCTCCAACTCATCCGATATTTTTATAATTTTTTTCATCCGATTGTACACGGCTGATTTAGTTAATGGCCTTGTTAACATCTGACCTAACTCTGCCAAACTTAAATCTTCGTTGTTCATTCTTAACTCACATAATTCCTTTAATTCTTTTTCCAAATGTGAAAAAGCATTTTTTTCTTTAATCTTTGTTATCGCATCGATTTGATTGGCACTGCTTTGACCAATCTTTTTGGCATTAGCCAATGTAAAATTGATAGAACGATTCACATTTGACTTCACCTTTCTCTGTTCAACGATTCGCTCATATTTATCAAGTTGAACCTTCGATCCCATCAATTCTAACATACTTATTATATCATTTGATTTTTTTAGATAGAGCTTCATCCCTTTTTTGTGTTCTGTTATTCCGGCCTTAACCCTTAAAGTGTTGTACATGTTTTTTCGTATTTGTTTAATATTCTCAGAGCCATCTTTCTCCAGAATTTCAAAGTGATAAGAGTTTTTGGGGTCAACAATGTACCCGGCTACAAAAAAAACACCTCTGAGAAAATCGCTGAAATAACCACTGTCGTTACGGATTAAATCATAGGGATTCCAACTGAATATTTCTCCCTTTTCTAAAAAGGGAATCCTCAACTTTGATTTGATAAAACTGATTTTCACTTGATAAGATTTACTGTTGGATAAATAAGGATTTATTGTGTAAGAGGTTTCCACAGAAGCGTGCTTGATTTCTTTTAGAAGGTAATGCACCCTCCTGGCCACGATAGAATTACCCGTGGAGATGATAAAAAAGATTCGATTGGTTTCTTGTTCTTTCTTTAACAACATACTGCCTCGAAATTTCAACATACCAAAAAACTCTACAAAAGCGGAAATTTGATCCGAAGTCTTTATCCCGTTTAACTCCGCCTTCAGATCCGAAGAGAAACTCAATGTACTTTCTCCCATCCCATAATTTTCAATATCATTTCTCCTAACTTCTTCTCATCGTGGCGAACCTTTTCCAACCCATCTCGCTCATCGATAACTGTTTTAATCAGGTTTTCCATAATAATCGCACCGTTAAGTGATTCAAATTTTAACTCAACTTGCTGAGCCCCTCTTTTATGATATCTCTTGAGTAATTTATCCGGGATTGGTTGCGAATTAACGATGTAATAATCAGGGTATTTTCCCAGGTATTTTTTGATTTCATTCGCGTGATCAGCCATGGAATAGTTGACGGTTTCTCCTGGTTGGGTCATGATGTTGCAAATATAAATAACCGGCGCTTCGCAAGCATTTATAGTATCTGAAACACCTTCTGCAATCAAATTTGGGATGATACTCGTATACAAACTACCTGGTCCCAAAATAATCCCATCCGCTTGTCGAATCTTGTTGATAACTTCTTGGAGGGGTTTGAATTTTTTATCCGCTTCAAGAGTGATAATCCTTCCTTTGTTGGCTTCTATTTCCTTTTCACCCATGAAAACATCGCCTAAATCATTCTTAGCCACTAATCGAACCAATTCTTCACTGATGGGTAACACTTCACCTTCAATGGCCAAGACTTTGGATAAACTTTTAACTGCATCCGGAAAATTTCCTAATATTTTCGTTAAAGCGGCTAAAATAATATTCCCAACAGAATGCCCTTCAAAGGTGCCTTCATCTTTGAATCGAAACTGAATCAATTTGGTCAGTAAATTTTCATCCTCTGCAAATGCTGTGATATTATTTCTAACGTCTCCGGGTGGGGGAATTTTCATTTCCTCACCAATTATCTCGTTCTCGGTGGTTTAATTGAGAATTGTAGCCATTATTCTGAAAGAATTCGTGTAACTTCAAGGCAAGATAAACCGAGCGATGCTTTCCGCCTGTACAGCCTACATAAACATTTATGTTACTTCTTCCTTCTTCGTTATATCTGGAAACTGCCATTAATAACATGTTTGTACAGACAGTCAGATAATCATGAACAACATGAAACTGGTTTAAAAATTGTTGTACATTTTTGTCTAATCCGGTATATCTAGACAACTCAGGCTTCCAATAAGGATTGGGTAAAAATCTGGTATCGATAATAAAATCAGCATTGAGAGGAGTACCAAATTTAAAACCAAAACTATAAATACTGACCTCCGTTTTTCTATCCTTTATATCAGATGTACCTTTTAAAGTGTTAATTAATGCCTTTCGCAATTCATGCGTATTAAATTTGGATGTATCTAATATATAATCTGCTCTTTCACGTAAAGGAGAAAGGATTTTTTTCTCTTTTAAGATTGCCTCTTCCACAGAACAATTCTCAGCTAATGGATGTTTTCTTCTTGTCAAATTATATCTATTCATAATAACATTCAACGAGGATTCTAAAAAAAGAATAGAAAGGGAATAACCTTTTTCCTTCTGAATAAAACTATCCAGATCACCTACAACATCATCAAATTGTTGTTTCCACCTGGCATCTATTCCAAGGGCTATTTTCTCAACTTCTGATTTTTCAAATAAAGGAAGCATGTTTTTTAGTAATTTTGGAGGAATGTTATCAACACAAAAAAAGCCTATATCCTCAAGTAACGCAACACACGTGGTCTTCCCTGAACCGGACAGACCCGTGACAATTAACATCTTTTTCAATTTACTCAAATGAATCAACCCCGACCTCAAGAAAAAAAGTTACTGAAAGAACAAAAGAAAATCAACCCGCTATTTCCCCACGCTCTGTTTTCATTCTTTCGAGCTCAACGACTAATCTTTCATTTTTTTCTTTCTGTTCTCTCAAAGCTTCTTCATAACCAATCTCTTTAGAAATGTGATTGAGAAGCATCAGGATTAGAAGATCATCAACGCCCTTTTTGTCAGTGCTTTCAATGACATGCGCAAATTTTTCGTAGTCTTCGGCAACGACATCTTTAATCCTTTGAACCTTTTCTTTGGATTCATCTGTGAGAAAAGAATAGTTTTTACGCCCGATTGTAATGGTAATTTTTCTTTTCAACTGATTTCATGCCCCCTCCCCACAGATATTTTATCATATTTAATAAATAAAAACAAGCATTTTAAAATTAAGGTCCCTTTGTGTAAATAGTAGGAGGAAGGATTCCGTTTTTTGTGATTTTTTTTAGGGAAAAACCCCTTTTTCACCTTGCAATGAAGACAGATAACAACAACCCAGCAAGAACTACTATATATTGGGAAGACAGGTTATTGAAAAAAAACTTCAACCTGAATGTCCTTTTGTAGTATAATAAACTGTCAATTCAATAAAAACGGGGTGTTTCAATGGCTGAAAAAAAACAAATCAGCGGATTAAGAAAAGCTTCAGTTCTACTACTAACAATGGGTTCAGAAAAAGCAGCGAAAATTCTTAAACATATGAGTGATGATGATATAGAAAGACTAACCTTGGAATTGGCTCAGTTAGATAAGATATCTGATGCTGAAAAAAGGCGTGTGTTGGAAGAATTTTCCAGTACATTCAAAGCAAGAGAATTTATTCTTGCCGGAGGTATTGACTATGCGAAAGATATGCTTGAACAGGCATTAGGGCCCGAAAGAGCCTTGGATATTCTGGAAAAACTCACCAGCAATCTTCAAGTTAAACCCTTTGATTTTCTAAAAAAATCAGATCCCATGCAGTTGGTTAACGTCCTTCAAAATGAACACCCACAAACGATTTCTTTGATTCTATGTTACCTTGCGCCCAAACAAGCTTCTCAAGTCATCAGTGCCTTGCCTGATGATCTTAAACCTGAAGTAATCAAACGTATCGCTATACTGGATAAGGCGAATCCCGAGGTTGTCAGGGAGGTTGAAAAAGTGTTGGAAAGAAAGGTATCTACTTTTGTCACACAAGATTTTGCTCAAGTCGGTGGTTTGGATACGGTTGTAGAATTAGTAAATACCATGGACCGATCAACCGAAAAGGAAATATTGGATAAATTATCTGAAACCGATCCTGAACTGGCAGAAGAAATCCGAAGACACATGTTTGTCTTTGAAGATATTACAAAACTGGACGACAAATCCATCCAAATGGTTTTACGTGAAGTGGACACTAAAGAATTGGCAAAAGCACTTAAAGGCTCATCGGAGGATATTATGGACAAGATCGTCAACAACCTTTCCAAAAGGGCTGGCCAACTTTTAAAAGAAGAAATCGAATTCATGGGACCTTTACGTGTAGTAGATGTTGAAGAATCTCAGCAGAAGATCGTTAACACTATCAGGCGTCTCGAAGAAAGCGGTGAAATCTTCATCGCAAGAGGCGGAGGAGAAGAGTTGATTGTATAACTTAATCAAACGGGCCTTGGTAACCATCGATGAAAATGAAAAAGTCAGGCTTTATAAAAAGGAAAAAAAAGCCGGGGACCTGGATGAGCAGAAAACAAGGAAGAAACAGAATTCAGAGGAAGAAACTTCTCTTCAGGAAGTTGATCAACTCGAGATGTCACCCGCTGTGTCTTTGGCCAAAGAAAAGGCAAGGGTGATTATCGAAGAAGCAGAAAAAGAAGCGGAACAAATCAAGGAAACAGCAAAAAGATTTGAAGCAGAACATGAAAAAAAAGCCAAACAATTGCTCACGAAAGCAGAAAAAGAAATTAAGACTAAGGAAGAACAAACAGAAAAAGAATGGGACAACCGTTTTAAAACATCCATCAAATCGCTTAACGACGCGAAAAACCAATTGGAAAAATCAAAAGAAGAATATATAGAAATTACATCTGAAAAGTTACGCCTTCTCCTTAAGACATTAATTCAAAGGGTTCTCTTTCTATCATTGGAAGAGAATCGCGAGCAAGTTATGGCAAAGAAAATCACCGAAATGATTAACCGGGTGATGAGTTTGAAGGAAATTGTGTTTAAATTTAATCCCTCAGATATTAAAGTCATTCCCGATGAAATAAAACGGGAGATGGAAGAGACATTATCCTCCTTTGAAATCAGGCAAGATGCTTCAATTTCTAAGGGCGGAGTTATTGTAGAGACCAATTACGGAACATTGGACGGAACAATCGAAAATCAACTTGAAATCATTGATGATATGATCGAACAAGTATTTGGTGAAGAGGAATGAACAATAAATCCATTCAAAAATTAGAATATTTGCATGATCTTTTTTCTGAACATGATTTCCTGCACCTTAATGGGAGTGTGAAGAAGATCATCGGTTTGACCATCGAATCCGCCGGTCCTGAAGTCTTTCTGGGTGAATGTTGCAAGATTAATACGATAGATGGAAAAACAGTTCTGAGTGAAGTTGTGGGGTTTAAAGATAATCATATCATCCTGATGCCCTTGGATGAGTTTTCAGGCATTTCATTGGGGTGTGAAGTGCACGGTACAAAACGAACACTAAGCATTGGTATTGACGAAGATATCCTGGGGAGAGTACTTGATGGCTTGGGCAGACCCATCGATGGAAAAAGTATTTTTGTGAAAAATCATACCTCCCTTAACAACAAACCCCCAAATCCCATGGTGAGAAATCGGATTAAAGAGGTTTTACCAGTTGGCATTAGAGCTATTGATGGCTTTACAACCCTTGGTAAAGGACAAAGAATCGGTATTTTTGCAGGAAGTGGTGTAGGTAAATCAACCCTTTTAGGCATGATCGCCAGAAATGCCAAAGCAGACATCAACGTCATCGGTTTGATTGGGGAAAGGGGTCGAGAAGTTCGAGAATTTATTGAAAGAGACTTGGGAGAAGAGGGACTTAAAAGAAGCGTTGTATTGGTTTCAACTTCAGATCAGCCTGCTTTAATGCGAGTTAAAGCCTTGCAGGCAGCAACTTCTGTCGCCGAATTTTTTAGAGACAGAGGTTATAACGTCATGTTGATGGTGGACTCTCTCACCAGATGGGCAATGGCACAGAGGGACGTGGGACTTGCAATTGGGGAACCGCCAACTACCCGAGGATATCCACCCAGTGTTTTTGCCGGCTTACCCGGGGTTCTTGAGAGAGCAGGAAACAGCGAAAAGGGTAGTATAACTGGTATATACACTGTTCTGGTTGAAGGTGACGATTTTAATGAACCCATTAGTGATACGGTACGTGGAGTGGTGGATGGTCATATCATTCTGTCCCGAAGCTTGGCTGAATCAAATCACTATCCTGCCGTTGATGTTTTAGCAAGTATCAGCCGTTTAATGTCAGAAATCGTTGAAAAAGAACACATATCAGCTTCAAGAAAATTAAAAGACTTGATGGCCGTTTACAATGATGCAAAAGACTTGATTGATATCGGAGCTTACAAAGCGGGGAGTGACCCTAAGATTGACAAAGCAATTGAATTGATTGATGATATCGGGGATTTTCTAAAACAAGAAGTGGAAGAAAAGACAGATTTTAACAAAATGGTTGAACGAATGAAGAATATTAGTCAAAAGATAAATGAGGAAACCAACGAAAAAAAAGCACAGTAATAGGAAACTTACTGTGCCATCTTCTATTGAAGTTTAAAACTATTCTGCTTCTTCAAATTCCAGTATTTTTTTGCCTTTGTAATACCCACAGTTTAAACAAATCCGATGAGGCAATTTTGTTTCACCGCAATTGGGGCATACCGATCGAGGTGTTTTGATCGCCTTGAAAAAATGAGCTCTTCTGGATCTGGTGTTACTGCGAGAAGTCTTTTTCTTTGGAACTGCCATTGTGATTTCCCTCCTTATATCCGTTCTTATCCGTTTTGATTATTTTCTTGATCATCTTTTAAATTGTCTTTCAAGGCGGACAGCTTTGAAAAGACACTTTCTTCTTCAAATGTTTCAGCCACTTCACAAGTATGATTTGGGTTCTCATTAAGATCTTCCCCGCAAAAAGGACAAAGACCTTTACAATTTTCATCGCACAAAAACCGCTGAGGTACTGCAATAATGAGCGCTTCAATAACACGATCGAATAAATCAATCTCAGAGCCCTCATAGTATATCACATTTTCAAGAGATTCCAATTCCTTTTCCTTGTTCATTGTATCATTTTCATTACCGTAAACATACGTTGCCTCAATAACCCCTTTTATGTTTTCCGTTGTTAGCTGTAAACATCTATAGCACAGGTCTTCTAACTGACATTCAACTGTACCGTTGACAAAGACCTCATCCTTTGCTTTGAAAATGGAAATAGCGTAAGTCAAATCTGTCAACGGTTGCTCAGTATCCAGAAAATCCACTAAGGTTTCTTTTTTTATGGTGCCCTCTAATTGATATTGCTGGTTGTTTTGAGAATCAGACAAATGAAAAATAATTTTTAGATTTTCTTTCATGATCATACCTCCTTTACGGCAAAGATTTTTTGCCTTTGCATCTTTAATTATACTATGATTTTTGGATAGAGCAAAATATAAATCACCAACCTCAATAAAAGGCAATGATCAGAATTTCACCAAAAACCACAAAACTAATCTGTAATCGATATGATCATAATAATTAACATATCAATTTATAGTACTTTTGTATTGTTATAAAAGTCAAGTTCTATTACATATGGTATAATATTTACACTGTGGGAGGGTAAAATGGCAAAATATGAATTGTTAAAAGAAATCATCAAAATATGTTCTCCGGGTACGCAGTTGAGACTTGGTTTAGAGAATATTATCAAGTCAAACAGCGGTGGGTTGATTCTTTTGATGAATGAAGAAGATATTGAACGACATCAAAACCTTATACAACTTGGATTTAACGTTAACTCCGAATACACGCCTCAAAAGATCTATGAACTTACCAAAATGGACGGAGCTGTCATATTGAATGAAGATGTTACTAAAATACTATACGCCAACGTTCAATTAACACCCGATTCTTCAATTCCAACCAAGGAAACGGGTATGCGCCATAGGAATGCTGAAAGAATTGCCAAACAAACCGGCAAAGTCGCCATTGCTGTTTCTCGCAGAAGAGGTGTTGTGAGTATTTATTGGGGTGCTTTTGCTTATATTTTAAAAGATCTAAACTTTCTCATCACCATGGTTGATCAAGGACTTAAAGCCATTGAAAAATACAGTGCCAGTTATTCCAGGGAAATTGAAAATCTGAATACTCTGGAAATTGAAAACAAAGTCACCGTTTTTGACCTTTGCCGAACTTTAGAAAAAGCCTTAGCTGCTTTAAGGACTTCAGAAGAGATCGAACCTTATATTTGGGAATTAGGCGTCAATGGAAGACTCGCCAATATGCAATTACAAGAGATGATCGGGGACCTGGAAGAGAACTTAACCCTTATCGTTTATGATTATTTTACTACCCAAGGAATTCCAGATGAAGAGCAAGTGGATACATGTCTTGATAAATTAAAATCACTAAAGGATAAAGAGCTTTTAGATTATTCCAAAATGGCGACTTTCCTTGGGATTGAAGTTCACTCATTGCTTACAGAGGAAATGATAGGTCCCAGGGGGATTCGCATGCTTCGAACGGTTACCAAGATACCCATCAACATCATTTACAATCTTGTAGAACAATTGAATTCCCTCAGTGCCATAAGAAACGCGGACCCTGAAACGTTAAAAGCGGTAGCGGGAATCGGTGAAAAAAGATCCACTTCTATCATTGAGGGTCTAAAAAAATTGGGAGATAACAGAAAAAATTATTTTCGAGTTTAAATAAAATTTACATCTAAACTGTTCGTTATATATTAGCATTTTATGATATAATATGCGGGATTTTGCCTGATAGAAGGTCAATAAATCTTGTAACCACTTCAGAATAAGGTTATAAGTACCTTCATCAGCATATTTAAGACAAAAGGAGGTTAAAAATGTACGCCATTATCGAAACATCCGGTAGGCAATACAAAATTAAAGAAGGACAGGTTTTGTATGTGGACAAAAACGAAGCAGAACTTGGAAGCAATATCACCTTCGATCGGGTTGTCATGCTTAGAACCGATGATCAAATCCAAACCGGAAAGCCTTATGTAGAAGGTGCCAAAGTAGTCGGAAAGGTTGTCGAACACGTAAGAGATGACAAAGTAATGATTATCAAGTTCAAAGGCCGTAAAATGTACAGAAGGGTAAGAGGACACAAACAACCCTATACGGCGGTTAAGGTTGAAAAGATTGAGCAATGAATGATAACGTGACATGATTAAAGCGGTCTTTTACAAGTACAAAAACGGTTATATCGGTTTTGAGATAAGTGGTCATTCTGGTTATGAAAAAAGAGGAAAAGATATCGTTTGCGCCTCGGTAAGTGCTCTAACTCTTCATACTGCTCAAATTTTAAGCGAGGAATTAGACAAGGTGGAAACGTTGAAACAGGATGATGATGGTTGGTTAAGTGTCAGGCTTAAAAATAACGATGTAATGACTAACATGCTTATCAAAAGATTGATCCAAACTTTAAGGGAAATTCAAGGAGAATATTCCGGCTACTTATTAGTGGAGGTGAAAGAATGAAAATCAAGATGAATATACAATTATTCGCCCATAGAAAAAGCGGTGGGGGTAAAAACGGAAGGGATTCCAACCCCAAATACCTGGGAATAAAAAAAGGCGATGGCAGTGGAGTTATACCGGGTAATATCATCATGAGACAAAGAGGCACAAAAATCTTTCCCGGCACCAATGTTGGAATGGGTAAAGATTTCACCCTTTTCGCATTAAAAGAAGGATTTGTATCCTTTGAGACTCGAAAAAACAGAAAATACGTTCATATTGTTGACGAACGATAAGAGGAGGAGAATTTAATGAAATATCAACAAAAAAGTTTCCGCCTCAAACCTGAGGAAAGAGACAAGAAATGGTATGTTGTAGATGCCAAAGATAAGGTTTTAGGTAGAATGGCAACCCAGATTGCAAAGATTTTGATTGGAAAAAATAATCCCCAATATACACCAAACTTGGATTCCGGAGATTTTGTTGTGGTCATTAATGCGGATAAGGTAAAAATGACAGGCACAAAAATGGATGACAAAATATACAGAAGGTTTTCAAGATATCCCGGTCACATGAAGGAATTTACAACCAAACAGATGTTGGCAAAACATCCTGAAAGTGTTGTTACTCTTGCAGTTAAAAGAATGCTTCCAAAAAACAAATTGGGAAGAAGCATGTTCCAAAAATTGAAGGTTTACGCCGGGGATCAGCATCCTCATGAAGCTCAGAAACCTGAACAAATAGATTTATAGGATAATCGGGAGGTTATAATAAATGGCAGAGTTTATAGACTATTACGGTACCGGCCGAAGGAAACGAGCCGTCGCGAGGGTTCATCTTCGACCCGGTAAAGGCCAAATCAAGATAAACGGGAAAAAATACGAGACACTTCAAGATTATCTCATGAGAGATACCCTTGTCAGACATGCAGTTGAGCCATTAATGCTTACGGGAACTATCGATCATTTTGATATGGTCATGAAGATTCACGGGGGAGGCATGAGTGGACAAGCCGGAGCTATCAGACTGGGGCTTTCCAGAGCACTCCTTGAATATAATGCGGATTTAAGACTCACTTTAAAATCAGCCGGTCTTTTGAGAAGAGACGAAAGAATGGTTGAAAGAAAGAAATATGGCTTAAAGAAGGCCAGAAAATCACCACAGTTCTCAAAACGTTAATCATAATTGTCAACCATATATGTACAAAAGGTGCGAGGGGCAAAACTCCTCGTACCCTTTTCGTGTTTATGAACCAAGCGATTTGAACATATCCTCATTTTAGAGGTGACCTGTGGGTTTAAAAGACTTTGTTGAAAAACTCAAAACAGACGTAAACATTGTGGATTTGATAGCTTCATATATTGAACTCCAGAAATCCGGAAGAAATTACAAGGCATTATGCCCTTTTCATCAAGAAAAAACTCCATCATTTTATATCTACGAAAACACTCAGTCGTATCATTGCTTTGGTTGTGGTGCCAGTGGTGACATCTTTTCTTTTGTGCAAGCCTATGAAAATATTGATTTTATGGATAGTGTCAAACTATTAGCAAATAAATATTCTATTCCAATGCCACAATTGGGTCAAAAACTTGATTCAGCCTTCAAAACATATATTAATGATATGAAGACCATTGAAGAGATCTTCGTTGAAAATTTAAAAGAAGGTACTCCCGGGTGGCGATATCTTAAGAATATCAGAAAATTGGAACCCGAGAGATTAAAGCAACTGGGAATAGGTTGGTCAGATTACACTGACACAAAAAGATTACTGAGCCTTTTCAATCCGAAACGATTATTGGAATTGGGGGTTTTTAACGACAGGGAGAAAAATACATTTGCAGGACGTCTTGTTTTTTCATTAAGAGACCAATACGGTAACGTGTTGGGCTTTTCCGGTCGGGCAATGGATAATGAAGAACAACCAAAATATATCAATTCCCCGCAAACAGAATATTTTAACAAAAGCAAAATCCTCTATCTTTTCGATCAAAGTAAAAAAAGCATTAAAGAGGTTGATTTTGTTATTCTTACAGAAGGATATTTCGATGCCGTCCGTTTGTATACAAATGGTATGAGAAATACAGTAGCCATTATGGGAACCAATCTGACAAAACAACAAATGGGAGAACTTTCCAAATACACTAATAAATTTGTCTTCGCCCTTGATTCTGATGAAGCTGGAATAAATGCTATTGAAAAATCATTTAAGAATCTCAATAATTCCATAAACGCATTAGTTTTACAATTGGGCCACGCCAAGGATCCTGACGAGTACATTTTAAAATATGGAATAGAAAGTTTCCAAAACACCTTATTAAAAGCTTTTTCCATCGAAGAATTTCTACTGGAGAATTTGAAGAAGAATTATAATTTAGAAAAAGAAACCGGAAGAGATTCCTTGATTTCCAACAGTCAATATATCTTGGCAAGGGCTAAGAGAACGGGTAATATCTCACGTTTTGACAAATTGATTTCAAAACTTTCACAGTGGACCCAATTGGATAAAAGTCTGCTGTTGGAAAACTGGAACATGTCAAAAAAAACATATCCGTCAAAGAGAAATCCATCAACCAACAGGACTGAAAAAAAACACATACAGAATAATCAAACCTTGGAACCAGAACAAGAATTAACTGTTCTTTACTTGTTTCACCCGACTACAAGACTTATGATTGAATCCATTTTTAACGAATATAAAGAAATCATAAAAGAAGCATATGTGAGATTTTTTAACGATGTACGCGAGAAATTTAAACCTGACGATGCCGCTGAGTATCTTGAAGAATATTTCACAAATGATAAAATTCAAGGGTTTTTCCGTCAATTTGAACGGTACGAGAAATCCGATTCATTTCCTTCCATTATCTCCGATTGTGAAAAAGCCCTAAAAAAAAGAAAACTAAGATTTGAAATGGACAAACTCGATGTTTTGATCGAAAAGACAAAAGAGGAGGGGGAAAGATATCACCTCATTACCGATCGCTTAAAGCTCTCAAGAAAAATTAACAAATTAAACATAAATGAAGGGAGGACAACGAATGAGCGTGAACAAACAAGAGGACAGTGAAAAAAAGAAAACAACAAAAGCTACGGAGAAAAAGCGCTCAACAAAACGTACCACAAAAAAGAAAGCCTCCAAGGAACCAAAAACCTTACGCCCGGATGAAATAAAGGCCAGGATGAAAGAACTGGTAAGTATTGGCAAAAAAAAGGGTTATATCACTTATGAAGATATTGATAAATCTCTTCCACCGGATTATACCGGATTTGATGGGAATTTTTTAGAAACCATCTACGAAAATCTTGAAAAGGCCAATGTCGTGATCAAAGAAAGTGAACCGGATGTAGATGATGAGGATGAAGAAAAAGGCAAAGTTTCAAGTAAAAACGTAGAAGTAATGGAAAAAATCATCAGCACGGCCGGTCCTGCTATATTTGATAACGCCTCTTACACTAAAGATGGTGTCAAGATGTACTTGAAAGAGATTGGAAGAATTCCACTTTTAACCCCCACTCAGGAAAGAACGTATGCCCGAAAGGCTCAAAGAGGTAATGACAAATCAAAACAAAAACTAGTCGTTGCAAACCTAAGACTGGTTGTGAGTATTGCCAAGAGATACATAGGCAGGGGATTAACCTTTCTGGATCTCATACAAGAGGGAAATATAGGATTACTCAAAGCAGTTGAAAAGTTTGATTGGAAAAAGGGTTATAAATTCAGCACCTATGCCACCTGGTGGATTAGACAAGCTATAACAAGGGCTATTGCAGATCAGGCAAGAACCATCCGAGTCCCCGTCCATATGGTGGAAACCATCAATAAGATCAACAAAATCCGAAGGGAATACCTCCAGGAACACGGGGATTACCCGTCAGTTAAAACACTGGCAAAAATGACCGGAAAAACATCCGAAAAAATCGAAGAGATTTTACAGGCCGATAAAGAAACCTTATCACTGGAATCTCCTGTTGGTGGAGATGAAGACTCATCCGTAGGTGACTTTGTGGCAGATATTGAAAATATCAACCCGGAAGACTCAGCTATGCTGATGCTTTTAAGGGATGAAATAAACGAAGTTTTGAACACCTTAGGTCCCAGAGAAGCCACTGTTTTAAAGATGAGATACGGCCTCATTGATGGTAGGCAAAAGACTTTGGAAGAGGTGGGAAAATATCTGAACGTCACCCGTGAAAGAGTTCGTCAGATCGAAGTTAAGGCTTTAAGAAAGTTGCGCCATCCAACAAGAAGTAAACATTTAAAGACGTTGATTACTTATTTAAACAAATAACGTCTTAAATCAATAACAATGAAAAGAGGTGATTAAATTGTTTTTTTATATATCCATGATTTTATTGATTCCGGCCTTTCTTTTCGGATTATGGGCACAAATGAAGGTTAAATCTACATTTGAGAGATACTCTCATGTTAAATCAACCTCAGAAATAACAGGTGCACAATTAGCTCAAAAACTGTTGAGCTCCAACAATTTATCTAATATAAGAATTACCCATATAGGAGGCAACCTTTCAGACCATTATGACCCCGGAAAAAAACTTGTCGCCCTATCCGATGCAACTTATTCCAGCGATTCAGTTGCCAGTCTTGGAGTTGTGGCTCATGAAATTGGTCATGCAATCCAGCATAAAAATCATTATGCGCCACTTAAGATTAGAAATGCATTTGTTCCCGTGGCACAGTTCGGCTCGTCATTTTCCTGGATAATCTTTTTTGTGGGGCTGTTATTTTCTACTCCAATCTTAATCAACGTGGGCATCTGGCTCTTTCTAGCGGTTGTTATCTTTTCCATTATCACACTACCCGTTGAATTCAACGCCAGTAACAGGGCACTATCGATGATCAAAAATCAGCATATCCTTGATTCTAAGGAACAAGTTATGGCTAAAAAGGTTTTAGATGCTGCAGCTATGACATATGTGGCATCCACGCTGATGGCTATATCACAATTGTTGAGAATGATCTTTATATCAAGAAGAAATTGATTTTGGAGGTTTAATATGTCAGTTTTAAATCGTTCTTATAATTTCTTAGAGACAAAGGAAGAAACAACACAATTTCAAGTACTTCCGGAACAAATTTGGAAAGAAAATGCTATCGTAAGAAATCTCAGTGTATTGGCTACCAGAGAATTAATGATAAAGGTCTTCGAATTTACCGAAGATATGCTTAAGAAAATCCTGGGAGAAAATATCATTGCAGCTGTTGTTTCGTCAAAAATTAAGCATTTTGGTATCACACCGCTTTCCATGCGTGTAACGATTAAGCTGAAAATTATATCGGTGGAGGGCAATCACATCCACTTTGGTTTTGAAGCATACGATGAAATGGAACATATTGCCCATGGAGAAATTGACAGAGTAATTATCTCCCCTGAATACATCAAAAGAAAAGTCGAAGAAAAACGTTTATAAATTGAGAAAACCAAGACGACCTGAAGATTTAAGAGAATACAGAATCATTGAACAGACAAGGAGATCTGAAAAATCATTCAGATCTCTTCATATTATTGAGCATGATTTAAAAATAGCGCTCATCTTTCCCTCATCTTATGAAACTGCTATTGCCAACCTTGGATTCCATAAGGTATTTGAATTGTTGAATGGAATTGAGGGTGTGCAATGTGAGAGATTTTTCTATGATAAGAGGTTTTCAAAATATTATTCATTAGATACTCAAAGACCTCTTGATGAATTCCACATTTGGGCATTTTCAGTGTCATTCGAGTTGGATTTTCAGAACATTATCCAACTGATGGATAAAAAGGGTATTCCTCTTTACAATCACCTCAGAAACGATCACCATCCTTTTATTTTAATCGGTGGGGCTGTGACATACTTTAACCCTAACGCTTTATGGCAATATGCAGATTTGATCTTTCACGGGGATGCAGATGAAACACTGAACGCTTTTATTAAAAAAATGCTTATAGGATTTAGAGAAAAAAAGAATCGTGATGCAATTTTGGAGCAATTAAAAACTTTCGATAACCTCTCCATTCCCATCTTGAATCATTCTGCAATAACAATATCCAAATCCATTGAGATGACAAAAAATCCTGCCGTTTCACTTTTCACCACTAAGCGTTCCGTTTTTCCCAACAAGGTATTGTTGGAAATAGGCCGTGGTTGCTTACGATCTTGTGCTTTCTGTGTTGCAGGGCACACAAGAGGTCCCGCGAGATTTGTCCAACTGGACGTCATCGAAAGCATTTTCGATGAAATGAAAGAAAAGGGGTTCAACGACTGCGGACTCATCTCGGCCACTTTTACAGATCATCCCTTCAAGAATGAAATTCTGGATTTATTAGAAGAAAGAGATATGCGCTTTTCAGTGTCTTCCTTAAGATTGGATTCTCTGTCAGAAAAATTGTTAGAGGGGCTGTTACGTAGTGGGCAAAAGGAAATCACCATCGCACCCGAAGGGGGCAGCCAAAAAATCAGAGATTTAATGAACAAGCAGATATCTGAAGAAGATATTGAACGAAGCCTAAAACTTATTGCACAAAAGGGAATACGAAAACTGAAGATGTATTTTATCTACGGACTTGAAGAAGAGGACGAAAGCGATTTTGATGCCATTCACAGAATTGTCCAACGGGCCATTCATTACGGCATGACAGATATAAAAATCAGTCTTAATCCCTTAATACCAAAACCCGGGACACCTTTTGCATCACGGCAGATTCAAGATATTAAGACTTTGAGGACAAAAAAACAATTCATTGAAAGGAAGCTGGGTAAAACGGTTGGTGTGAAATTTGAGAGCATACGAAACAGTATTCTACAGTATCAAATAGCAAACGCTTCCAAGGATTTTTGCTTTCCACTTGATTGATGTATGACTTATAAGAATTTAGTCTTTTACCGAATCATATAGTAGCTTTTTTTAAACCATCAATCTTTCTTCTAAAACCATTGAATAAAATCAATATTATTAGCAATTATATTAATGTTTTTCATTTTTACCTTAATAATCTTTCTTTCTTTCTTGACATTTATGATTTTATATTGTATAATATTTATATCCAAAGAAAGAAGGT
>JAYEGQ010000276.1:0-1676 GCA_034659095.1 Thermotogota bacterium | reverse complement strand
CGGTTTGAATGAAAAAGACAAAGCAAATTCCGAAGCTTTTCATAATCGCATTAAAAAGACAGGTGCTATTTTAAAAACAAAACCAATGAAGTTTATTAAAAAAGATATTAATGAGGCCTTGTTTTTTCAACGTCGCACAATGACATTGTTTGACGGGCAGGTTAAAGATAAGATTCATGAATTAATAGACGAGCTACAAAAATCAGGAATAATTATCAATGAACCGAAATGTAATTTTGATGTTGAAATTACAATGGATATGTTAGATGATGTGGAAAAAGTAACAGCAATTATGCTTTTTTCTGGCGACTCCGATCTGCTTGCACCATTGGCACGCCTAAAAGTAAAGGGTAAAAAGATTGGTATTGTCGGCGTACGTGGCATGGTGGCAGGAGAATTACATAATATTAAAGACAAATATTTTGATTTCGGAAAGTTTTACAACGGAAAACGTGTCTATACTGATAATAAAAGCGAAAATCCCGCTTTTGGCGGGACCGCGTGATTAGTAGGATTTCTCCTACGCTTTTATATTATCAAATATATACCCCTTGTCAAGGGGTAAAATAAATAATCAAAATTTAGCCCGAAGTCGAGGGAAATTTAATCAAACCAATCAATTTTAGACAATGAAAAACAAAAAAGGTTTATTAACAATTCTCCTGGGGCTTTTAGCCATTTTGTTTACTCTGTTAGGAATTGATTTTCACCAGGGCCAGCCCTATCTTTCAGAGGTCAAAGAGGTTAAAGTAGAGGAAGTGATTGATGGAGATACCATTCGGGTAAGAGACCTTGAAAGCGATGAAATCTTCAGGGTTCGCTATTTAGGAATTGATACTCCCGAACTGGAGGGTCCAGATTACGAATCCTGCTTTGGTGAGCAGGCCAAAGAGGAAAACGAAGAATTGGTTTTAGATCAAAAACTGATTTTGGAATTTGATAGAGATAAGTATGACCGGTTTGGTAGAACGTTAGCTTATGTTTACACCTTAGACGAAATAGGAGAAAAGGAAATATTTGTCAATCTCGAGCTTTTAGAAGGAGGCTACGCCCGATTTTATCTTGACCCTTTAAACACTTTACATCAAGATGAATTTGTTCAAGCTGCTCTTTCTGCCCATGAAGATTTTTCCGGACTTTGGGGCTTCTGCGGTGAAGCCCAGTTTAATGGAGAGTGTGTAATTAAAGGTAATGTCAGTCGTCATACAGAGCAAAAATATCGAAAATATTATCATCTCCCTGGAGATAAACATTATTCTTTGACCACCGTTAACCTTCTTGAAGAAGACCAATGGCTCTGTACTATTGAGGAAGCAGAAGCCAAAAACTTTCACCGACCCTTCCAATAACCACTAACCTCATGCCAAAAAATTAAGATTAATCCTATTTTTACAAAAAGTTAAACCCAAGTAGTAGAAATTGAGTTTTACTACGGGGCAGGGAATTAGTCAAAGAGAACTTTGTTCTCTTTTCCACCTTCGTCCGCTTTGCGGACTCGGTAGGTAAATTGTGTTGGTATCTAATACCGACAAGCCACCGACAAGCCAATAATAAAAATATGAAAGACTGTATATTTTGTAAAATTATAAATGGGGAAATTGATTCAGCTAAAATTTGGGAAGACAAAGAGTTTTTAGCAATTTTAGATGTTAATCCGAATACAAAAGGGATGACTT
>JAYEGQ010000275.1:0-1730 GCA_034659095.1 Thermotogota bacterium | reverse complement strand
GCCCGCGGCTTCTTTTCCCTGAGTAACCCAGCTATTTCTAACTTGATTAGCACGCCATACATCATTTTTGTAATGGAAACTAAAAAATGCTCTCCTTGCCATAACTCATCCTCCTTTGTTAATGCAAAATGCCAAATATGAAAAAATGACCATTAAAATAATTATTATTGATAGATACATTTTTAAAATCGTTCTTGAAAAGAATGCACTCCAATATGAATATTTTCCACCTACATATAAATCAGGTCTCATTGCGAAAGGCTTAATTTCTTTTGACACATCTGTTACGCCAGCAACATCATTATAGAGACCTCTAAACTTTCTCTCTTGATTTAGGTAATACGCATCCAAAAACCAAAATATAAGAGTTGGAAACACAGCCACGAGAAAGAAATAATTGTCTTTTATGGAAGCGTAAATAGCTAATAATGCAGATGCAATAACAATACACCAGCCCTTTATCTGGAAAGAGTTTGTATTCATTCTGGTAATTATATTTTGAATGAATTCCAAATGCTTTATTTTCTCAGATGACATAATTCCTCCTTACGCATGAATAATATTGTGTGTTCTATTCATGACTGCGACTAAATTTTACCACGTTTTCTTCTGTTGGTATGTATTTTTTTATGCTTCGCTTTTGAGACAACTCTAGTATTTTTAGGAGTGGTTTTTCCACCTTCTGCAACTGGCTTTACATGATGTAATTCTTTACCTTTTGGCAACTTTCCGCTTGGATGCCCCTTGGCTTTAATAACTTTCTCAACTTTTTTAGGCGATCTTTCTTTTTTCACCTGTGTTTTTGTTGCTTTACCTTTTTTCATCCCTTTGCTCCTTTCTATTTTTTTTATTCAATACACATAACGTTTGAACTCACTGGTTTTTACGGAGCGCAGCGGAGTAAAAATCCAGTGCAGTGATTTGTTAGGCGTACTCACCAAGTACAAATGTTGATACGAGCTATGAATTAATGTTGTAAGGTCATATTTTTATGTCTATGATTTTACTCGTATCAATGCCCAGAATATCCACCACTTTTACCATCACTTTATATTTGCCTCTCTTCCCGTATTCATGGGGGACAGAGGTAAATTCCAAAGTCGGGTTTTTCTTTATGCGAAAACTTTGCCATTCGTTTTCAAACAGGTAGTTGCCTGTCCATTGTTCTTCTGTTTCGCCTTTGTCGTTTTTGATTTTGATGATTTCTTTCTTGTCTTCATAATTAAAATCTATGGCCCAATAGTCAATCCAGTCATGCCAGTTTTCAGTTAATAAGGTGCGGCTGATGATGCCGTTTTTATCTTTTTCGAGTTTGTAAATTTGCCCGTCTTCAATGACAACTTTGCTGCCTGCCCTCATGGATTGCTGAAGTTCTTCAATGTCATCCTGGGTGTAATGCGTCACAAAGTCGGTGAGTTCCACTGTTACTGACTTGCCTTTTGTTTTGATGTTTGCGTTCAGATAGGCGACATCATAAAAGCGCGCCTGCCCTTTTTCAACGGCTCGTTTATCAAAGACTTCTTTGGGAATGTATTTCAGCGTCACTGATACGCCTTTTTCTCTGAGTTCCTGAATGAATTGCGGCGTTAAGCCCATTTCAAATTCAAAACCCAACACATCAACCTGTGTATAAAGTTTCTGTCTGCATTCTTCAAAAATATCCTGCAAACGGCTTTGCGTAACCGGCACATCCAGGGGTCCGACGTGAACAAATCTGCCTGCTTTGCTGC
>JAYEGQ010000274.1:0-1733 GCA_034659095.1 Thermotogota bacterium | reverse complement strand
ACAAGCTGACCGGGGTACCTGTGGTGATTAACACCTCTTTCAATGTCCGTGGTGAGCCGATTGTGTGTACGCCAGAGGATGCCTATGCTTGTTTTATGAGGACGAAGATGGATAATCTGGTGATGGGTGATTTTATGATGCGTAAAGAAGAGCAGAAACCGTTTGTGGAGAATGAGGATTGGCAGAAGGAGTTCAGGTTGGATTGAGGTGATGGGGATGGATGAAAAATTGAAGAATGGATTGGCGAATCTGGGTTTGGTGGTGGTGAGTGTGGTGGTGTTTTTAATAATAGTTGAGGGTGTTTTAACATTTGCTTCACCAGAGGAGATTATACCAATCAGACCAGAGGGGTTATATCAAAGTGACCTGGCAGTTGGATATATTCCTGCACCTTTTTACGAAGGGAGAGTAAGAACATCTGAATTTGATTATTCCATTAAAATTAATTCACAAAGTATGAGGGATGTTGAACATACTATAAATAAACAAAGAGATATAAAAAGAATATTGGGTTTAGGGGATTCGTTTACATTTGGATGTTCGGTTGATTATGAATATGCGTATCTCACCCAACTTGAAAAGAAATTAAATAACAATGGGACTAAAATTGAGATAATTAAAGCAGGTGTAGGGGGTTATGGAACTGACAATGAATATTATTATTTAGTTAATTATGGTTCAAAATACAAGCCCGATATTGTTTTGGTCGGTTTTTTTGCAGGTAATGATGTTAGAGACACAATGTTAGGCTTTTATAAATACAATACGGCTAATGGTGTTACAAAATGGAATGAAACAATTTTAAGAAGTCATGGTGTAATAAAGAACACAGAGAAAAATGAAGCATTTTCGGTTTTCAAATCTACTGCCTTAACTCTTTTTCCACATTCAACAAGATTTTTCTATGGGAAATACAAAATTATAAAGAACAAATTTTTCGGTCTCGGAGAAGGTTCACAAATCTCCAATTCACAAACAAATCTTACTATTTTAAATTATGAAACTTTTTACAAAAAGAAGTATTCCGATGATGTCGAAAGAGGTTGGAATGAGACTTTTGATTTTTTAATGAGAATAAAGAAGTTAACAGAAGCGAATAACGCTACATTGGTAGTTGTTATTATTCCTGTAAGCGAACAAGTGCACAAAGAAGATTGGGGACTAAGAAAGATGGAATACGGGCTAAATGAAAATGATTTTGATTTAGAAAAACCACAGAAAAAATTAATCCGTTTTTGTGAGGGAAATGATGTATACTATATTGATTTGCTGCCAAAGTTTAAAGAGAAATCGATGAACGGTGATAGACTATATTATGAAAGTGATGTACATTGGAATGAAAAGGGGCATGAACTAGCTGCCGATATAATTGCTGAAAGTTTATTAAAGAAAAATTTATTAAAAACAAAGGTGATGAATAATGGGTAAACTCGGAACATTGAAGGAACTATTTGAATTCCTGAAAAAGCGGAAGAAATACTGGCTCATACCGATCATCATACTGCTAATACTGATGATATTCCTGATCATATTCACGGAAACGGTAGGACCGTTCATATATCCGTTGATATAAGTGGAATGGCTCAGTGCATCTGTTACTTTGAGAGGAATCGAGTACAGGTTTGGTTCAAACGCCCAAACTCGTTGACACTCCCGCGCAGAATGCAGGCAGCATCGCCGGAGGCACAGCGTTCCACCACGTTCGCGTCGCTTTCGATGCCATTGTGTCAGAA
>JAYEGQ010000273.1:0-1735 GCA_034659095.1 Thermotogota bacterium | reverse complement strand
TCTGAGTTTTTTGAAAAGCTCAGGGGATTACATCTGTTTTTGTTTGAAAAAGTTTAAATCCTATGATTTTTTGCTTTTTGAGGGATTTCCCCTTTTTTGGAAATGGCTGTTTTTTCGGTGGAATCATGTTATAATCATTTGGAAAAGAAAATAGTATTCGGTGTATTTGAGAGTATTCTTAAATACACCGTTGTTTAAAAATTAAGAACCTGACAAAGAAGCTATGCTGAATTGAAAGGGACGGATAATAGATAAAAAACAGTGCTTGATGCACTGATCTATAAACGGCTCCCTTATGGGAGCTTTTTTTTGGAGGAATGTGATGGAAAAAATAGCGGTAATCGGGGCGGTTCTTGAAAATCCGGAGGATTGTCAAACAAAATTTAATACAACCGTTTCCGAATTTAAGCACATGGTTCGAGGAAGATTAGGATTGCCAATTCCGGAAAAAGGCGTCTCGGCCATCTCTATCATTGTAATCGGAACGCTTGATGAAATCAACAGCCTAACGGGGAAATTGGGGAATATTACGGGGGTTAATGTGAAAACTTCCATATCGAAAAAAGAAATCTGAAAATGATGTGCACCCATTTTTTAATTGAAAAGCTTTATGCTACTCATGATCTTGAGGTGGAATCATTGAAAAAGATTATTGATGAATGCGGCGATGACCGAAAATACGACAGATTAATGGATTTAGCCTTGAGAACCAGGGAAATCTATTACGAGAAAAAGGTGTATTTACGGGCGTTATTGGAATTCACGAATTACTGTGACAACAATTGTTTCTATTGTGGTATTAGAAGGGATAACAAGACTATTTCTCGTTATCGACTTTCGATTGAGGAAATTAAAATGTGTTGTGGAAGGGCTTATTCATTAGGATATAGAACGTTTGTTTTACAAGGCGGTGAAGATCGGTTCTTCTCAACTGATCTTTTATCGGATTTACTTCAAACATTAAAAAAACATTATCCTGATGCTGCTGTTACCTTATCCATTGGCGAACTTAGAAAAGAATCTTATCAGCAATTATTTCATTCAGGTGCTGACCGTTATCTTCTACGTCAAGAAGCCTTTTGTCCGGCCATTTATCATAAACTTCACCCCGATATGTCTTTTGAAAATAGAATCAGATGTCTATATGATTTAAAGGAAATTGGGTATCAAACCGGTGCTGGATTTATCGTTGGTCTTCCGGGACAAGATAGCCTTCAATTGGCTAAAGAGTTAAAATTTATAAAATCCCTTGATGCCGATATGGTTGGAATTGGTCCTTTGATCGTACATCCTCAAACACCTTTGAAAAATTTTAAGAACGGCTCTGTCCGTAAAACCTTTATCTTACTTGCTTTAATTAGATTGCTTTTACCTCAAGCCCTCATACCCATTTCAACGGCCGTAAACACCCTGGAAAAAAGGGGATGGGAAATGGGACTTATGTCAGGCGCCAATGTTCTTATGCCGGTTATTTCACCGGAAATTATGAGGAAAAATTATGAAATATACACGGGAAAAAACAACGTTGATGTTTCAAAGCTTGAAAATATCAAAAAAAGAATTCAAACAGCCGGTTTCACCACCGATATGAGCAGGGGAGACCGGTACCATTTTAAGGGGGAGAAAAGATGAAAGACTTTATTGATGACGTAAAGATAGCAGATATCCTGTCCCAGACTCAAAAGCCCGATCAAAAAGAAATCAGGGATATTATGCAGAAATCCAAGGAAAAGAA
>JAYEGQ010000272.1:0-1741 GCA_034659095.1 Thermotogota bacterium | reverse complement strand
CAATATAAGCCGAAAAGCAGCAAACAAAAATATCGTCTTACAGATAAGGGCAAAGAATGGGTTGAGCAGAACCAGGCGGAAAAATGATCATGATACATTTAATGGCATTAAGAAACGGCGCGAAACGACTGGAGGCAAAACCTGCGTAGTGCAGGTGATATTATAAACTTTCGCTTTGATGTTTTATGTGCAATACAGAATGCAAATTATACCAATTGGATAAAACCGGATTTTGAGGGCATCAATTTGGAGTTATGAACGTTCTGCACGAACGTCCCCTTGGCCTTTGGCAGGAAATCTTTTTAGAGTCCGGAGATAGAAACAACTACAATCAAGAATCATTAATTCGTACTATAGTCACACTTTGTAAAAGAAAACAGAATACAAGTGCAAGTAGAGTATATTTTGACAGTCCACTTAAATATAAAATCCAGGAAATGGTCAATTGCCTGATAAATTTAACTAGTGAGACTAAAGATGCAGACAACCCTTTTCACATTGTTACTACTTCTACCGAATTTAATTTTTCTGGCGAGGAGGAAAAACTATCACATTGCTGCGATGAGTTATTATATTTTGCCCCGGGTCAGCGGGCCTCTAAAGACAAAATTGGGATAAATAAAGGCCCGTATGCTGATGGAAGCATAGATAAGTTCGTTAGGAAGTTATCTTCAAAAATCGATAATCCACGGTTGGATTTTTTGTTTGGGGCAAAAGCCTCCACCCTTTCTTTAGAGGAAGTTCTTCAGCAACTTACTGGATATATAACTGATTCCAACTCTAATGTTACTATTCTTGACCTGAGCGGCATTCCTTTTGAAGTACTGAGCATTACAGTCTCACTGATAACGCGCCTGCTTTTTGACTATGGGTATTATTTTAGAAGATCTCAAGCTAAGTGCGATACTCCAATTTTGCTTGTTTATGAAGAGGCCTATAAATACGCACCAAAAAGCGGCTTGTCCCGCTATAAGGCATCATTATCTGCAATTGAGAGAATTGCAAAAGAGGGAAGGAAGTATGGTGTCAGTTTACTAATTGCCAGTCAACGGCCATCGGAAATTTCAGAAACAATTTTTTCACAATGCAGTAATTTCTTGGCCATGAGGCTAACAAATCCCGATGACCAAGCTTATGTCCGGAGACTGTTACCAGACACTCTAGGCAACATAACAGCAGGGCTTCCATCCTTAGAGGCTGGAGAAGCCTTACTGATAGGGGATGCCACAGTGATGCCGTGTGTTGTATATGTTACTCCATGTAAACCTGAACCATCTTCTATTGATATTCCCTATTTGGAAATTTGGAAGGAAACATGGAAGTCTGTTAACTTTGGTACCATTGAAGATGAATGGAAAAAATAAAATCTTGCAGGGTGCAAGTCCCTGTCGGGAAAGGATTAGTCTCTCACCCATATTGAGTGTTGCGCCTGTGGCGGAGTTCCGCCAAGCGGAACTAACAAAACAGGTGAAGCGTACACAGAGAATCAGAAACAACAGGCTCTTAAATATTAATCATTGGCTTATCGAACAGGTAGGGAAAAGCAGGAGCGTTGCCTTCATGAAAATCCTGCACACCTCAGACTGGCATATCGGTCGCTCGCTCTATGGCCGGAAGCGATATGATGAGTTTTCGGTAATTGCCGGCAAGTATGATTCGCCTTCTTTTCTGGGAGTGGCTGGGGGCAAGAGATTTAAAGATGTCGGTTTTTCTGATGATAAAGATAGAATCAATCTCGCAG
>JAYEGQ010000271.1:0-8942 GCA_034659095.1 Thermotogota bacterium | reverse complement strand
TTCAACGCTGTATATTTTTTCTAAATTTTCTGGGATTGTTGTATTCTTTGAATGAAAATACAGTTCATTGTCAACCGTTAGGATTAAAACTTTATCAGCATATGAATCAACATTGAAGGTTTCAATTCCTTTTTTTGAGCGGAATAAGAAGTTTTCATTTAAATCGAATATTCTATATCCCCTTAGGGTTTTATCCCAATGATTTGCAAATAACATGTTATCGGCTTCAGCAAATGAGGCTTTTAAAACAATCCCACGATTTAAATTTCTTATGGTAGCTTTTGTGTTTTCAAAGCGTTGAAAATAAACAGAACCACTGGCATCCACAATGAGGAATCTTTCTTGGTCCACATTGAACGGACATAAACCAACTACAGGTTTTTCAATCTTTATTATGTTTAATTCATCATTGATATTTTCCAGCCATCCAACTCTTGCGGTTGTTGTACTGAGGATTATTCTTCCCTCTTCATCCATCACAGCTTGATTTAGCACACCTGATTCCAATTGCCACTCATTCTTTTTTTCAGCAGTTGTTGAAAAAGCTTTTACCAAGCCGTTTTCATAGCACAGAAGCAGGATTTCTTCATTGATTAATTTGAAATAGGCCAAAGGCAAATCAATTTTTATAGAACCGATTTCAGCAACACTGTCTCCTGTTATCTCCATTGTCTTCAGTTCATTCTCGATTAGTATTGACAGATATGGATAATGGAAAGAGATTTTTTTCAAACCTGATGGAATACTAATACCGGCAATTCTATTTTCATCCGGGATATGGAAATAAAGGATATCACTTTGGGCCCAAACCAAGTTTCCGTTAGCATCCAAATCGAATATCGTGATGTCTTTAAGATTCAGAATTTGGTTAAATTCCGTTGGATAATCAATGATATTTTCATCTGATTCCTCTGAAATAAACTTTGGAAGTTCTTGTTTTTGTTCTGTTGAAGTTGTTTCGAGTTGTGTTTCTGAATCACTTTCTTTTTCCAAAGGTTCAGTTTGTTTTTCTGGTTCTTCAACAGGCTCTTGGGTTACAGTTTCCGTGTTTTTTTCTTCTATTTGTTCGCTAACTTTTTCGAATTTTGGCTTTTTTTCAACTTCCTCCGTTTTATCCTCCGTCTGCTCCTTTTCTTCAGCTATTTCGGATATTTCTTCTGAAGTTTCTTCGATTTTTTCCGGAGTTGGTTCCTTTACTTCAACGGTGCTTTCTTTTTCGGGTTCTTTAACCTCTTCTGTTATTGTTTCTTGCTGTTCATGTGTCTCATATTCTCGAATGAGTGATATTTGGTTTAAAAACCTGTTACTCTGTTCTTTTTCAAATTTATAACCGTTGATTGAAAAAGTTTCAAGGATTTGATTTTCTTTGGTTAATACAGGAGCGGTGGTATAGGTTAGATCTCTTGCAATAATATTTGAAAGTTGATCCGGTTGATAGTTATTGATATCATGATATTCGGTGGCAGATAAATAAGCGATCTTTTTTAATAATGACTCGTGGTTATCTTGAGATACTCCTATTGGATAAACTATCATACCGGATCTACTAATAGCGTTCAACGCTTCATCCTCTGTTCGAATGCTCCCAAGTCCGGTATCATAATAATCTGAATCAATTCCATTTGTTAAAAGAATTAATATCTTCAAACCTGGTCGCTTGGCAAGAACGGTAGCGGCGTTATAAATGGCATCATATAGCCTTGTCATACCGCTGGATACAATTTGTTCTTTTGCGAACTCCCATTGGATATAAACATCTGTAAAGCTTTGTATAATTTCGATTCTGTCGTCAAATCCCATTAGAGACCATTCAAAACCTTCAGGAAGTATTTGAAGAAGCGATTCGATTTGTGATGTTATTAATGGTATTCCCTTTTCATTACTACCGCTTCTATCCACAAGAAAGACAACACTTACAGGTATTTTATCTAACGGTATGTTTTCACTTTCCACCAGGGATTCATCTTGGTCGTAAAGTTTTATTTCATTGATTTCTGCGTCTGACTTAAACAAATACAGTTGCCCATCCTCATATCTTTCATTAAGTGCAAGAATAGGTTTTTTAACATCTTTTCTAATGCGTTCAACCATGTAATTGCCGATGTTGTCTAAAAAATTCTGAGTTGCTTTTTCAACTGCTTGTAATATCGTTATTTCAGTTCCCAGCATACCTATGCTTTCTGAAATATCTTGAAAATTGCCCAAAGTGATCGAATTTTTTGGATCATAGATTCTAAACTGTGTTTCAAGTTTGGTAATCTTCTTCTCCCTAAAGGATGAATAACTCCAAAGGGCGTTAACAATCATAAACAAACGTGCTTGTGGATGTCTTTCGGAAAGCATTTCATATATACTAATATTATCCATGATCAAGTCAAATTCATCAACGGGTTTTTCGACACTGATCGAGAATCCCATTTTCTCAAATCTTTTTTGTAAAGCCTCAATAAGTTGATCTTCATTTTCCCCAAATAAAATCCGTCTCGATCCAGATTGTTGGTAGTTCGTTAAGTATAAAACCAATGGGAATTCGTTAGAAATTTCCTCTAATGGATTTAAGTTATATTCAATGACAGTCGGCATTCTAATATCGATGGTTTCTTCTTGAGACTGATATCCGTTTTTGTTTACTTTGATAATATGTTTTCCGGGTGCAAGATCAACGGTTACCGGGGTATTACCACGCCACACTTTGTCAACAAATACATCCGCATTTTGAGGATGTGATAAAAGCTCCAATTCAACTGAAAAAGAAATGATAGACACAGTGATTATTACAAATATTATAAGAAACGACTTCATTCTTCCCGACATATTTCTTCCCCCTCCTTGTTTTACTATAATTGTACCATAAACGGTGTTTAGTTATTTCCTTATGATAAACTATATCTTATATAAGCTTTACTGATAATTAGGTCAATCATGTATAATAAAAAGAGGTGAGATTTTGAATAGTCAGAAAATAATGTCGGAGATAGTGAAATCTATAAATCAATGTAAAAAATGTCCCTTGCATGAAACAAGGGCAAACACTGTACCCGGTGAAGGTAATATCCATTCACCTGTTGTTTTTGTCGGTGAAGGTCCCGGTGCCGATGAAGATGCCACAGGGCGTCCTTTTGTGGGCAGAGCAGGGAAATTATTTGAAGAGATCTTAAAAGCTGTTTCTTTTTCCCGTGAGGATGTATTTATTACAAATGTTGTCAAATGCAGACCTCCAAACAACAGAAATCCAATGCCTGATGAAATGATAAGTTGCGCTCCATTTTTATTTTCCCAACTGCAGGTCATCAATCCTATTCTTATCGTTACTTTGGGTGCTGTTCCATTATCATTTTTGTTGGGAAAAAAGAGTGTAAGGATAACATCAATGAGGGGGAAATTAATCGAGTACAAAGATGGTGTTATGATTTTTCCGATGTTTCATCCCAGCTATCTTCTTAGAAATCCTTCAAAAACAAAAGGTTCTCCAAAATATTTAACTTGGCAAGATATCCAGGAGGTAAAAAGAATTTATGACGAACATCGGAAGTAAAAAAAATGTTTTTGATCCTGCGATGTGGATGTTTTTAATCTATTTTACTTTGTTTTTCCTTCTTTTTAAGGCTTCAGAGTCGATTCTCGGGGCTATTCTTTTCGGGTGGTATTTATCATTGATCATAGAAGTTCCTGCAAAATATTTAAGCAAAATTAAGTGTATCAATTATAAACTATCCATCGTAATCAGTTCTTTATTGATATTTTTTCTCTTAGCCTATGCCATTTATTCCATTTTCCCTATCCTTATTGAAGAAGGGCAACGTTTATTCCCGGTTTTATCACGTTCATCACAAGATTTAAATTTAGAGAATTTTTTTAAAAACAATAAAATTGATCCAAATGTTATTGAATGGATTGATTCGTTTATTGGTGAAATAGGAAAGAAATTTTCAGAGTTTGGTGCCAACATTTTAAACACAATCATTCAATATATACCAAACGCAACAACCTCAGCAATTATATTCATCATCACGGCTTCATATTTTACCGCGTTAACCCTTATTTTTAAAAGAAATTTATGGCGGTTTTTCCCCAAGTCCTCGCAAGATAAATCAATTAACTTTATCAGAGAATACTATCGTGATATTAGGCATTTTATAGGTGGACAAGTTATTATAGCTTTTTTAGTGGGCTTGATGGTTGGATTTGGAACATTATTTTCAGGAATTCCCTATTCCCTCTTTTTGGGTTTTCTCTCCGGAATTACAAATTTTATACCATATCTTGGTGTTTTCATCGCCGCAATTCCGGCTTTGTTATTAGGTTTTGTTCATGGCGGATTAGCGGGTTTTATTAAAATACTGGTTGTTCTGATACTGTCTAATCAACTTGAATCCTGGTTGTTAAATCCGAAAATTCAGGGAACAAGGATGCAATTAAATTGGTTCGCCATTCTTCTTTCTATTCTGTTAGCGGGAAGTATTTTGGGATTAGCGGGTGTCTTATTGGGAATCCCTCTACTTTTGTTTTTTAAAAGATTTTGGGAAGAATACGTTCAAGAGTCATTAAAAAAACTTTAAATATTGAGAGAGTGTGATTTCAAATGAAGATTGCCGTTGCCGGTGGAGTAACTGGTGGCCACATCTACCCTGCTGTGGCCGTGTTAGATTATTTTAAAAAAATGGGAGACAAATTGGAAGTCCTGTATTTTGCTACTCCCCATGGGCTTGAAAATAGTGAGATCATTCGTCTTTTCCCCGAAGCTAATATTGTAAAACTAAAAATAAATGGCTTAAGAAGACCCTTTTATAGTTTTTCTAACTTTTCCGTTATCTATAATACTAATCGGGCTTATCGTGATTGTGTCAAGCAATTAAGAGTGTTTAAACCTGATTTCAGTTTTATCACAGGGGGATATATTTCCGTACCTTTGGGACTCGCCAGCAAAAAACTGAATATACCGAATTTTATCCACGAACAGAATGCAATCGCAGGTTTGGCAAATAAGATTATTGGCCCAAAAGCAGAAAAGATATTTATTAGTTTTGCAGAAAGCGCAAGAGATTTTAACGTGAGTTTTGCCCATAAGATCAAACATACCGGTAATCCGGTAAGAAAAATTGAAAAGAAGGACAGACAAATATTTGAGCATTTTGGGATTAACCCAAATAAAAAAATCATACTTGTTGCCGGTGGCAGTAAAGGGTCAGATTTCATCAACGAAAACATGATTCAGGTTTATCAAAAAATCGGAAATAACACTCACAATAAATTTGATTTTCTTCATTCCTGTGGAGATGAAGCATTTATCAAAAAATTGGAGGCATTCCCTTTCGTAAAAGCAGTTCCATTCATTATTGATATGCATAAGTATCTGGCCGCTTCTGATGCTTCAATCATCAGGGGCGGAGCTACTACCGTGGCGGAAGTTATTGCCTATGGCGTTCCTTCTTTGATTATTCCATGGTCGGGAGCAGCTGAAAATCATCAATTAATAAACGCCATTTCTCTTGAGAAAAATAGCGCAGGTTTTTACCTTGAAGAAAAGGAGGCGGATGCACCTCAGATTCTTAAAATTCTTCATTTACTAATTGAAAAAAAGATTTCTCAGTCTATCAGAAATAATCTCAAACTTTTAAAGCCGGATTATAATCCTTCTGAAAGGATTTATAACGAGATTATCGAATCTCTCAAAAATCATTCGATAACGTAGACGTTGTATAGTAGTTTCTTATCTATTCCGTTCAAATGTTTCTCAACATCATTTAAAGCAGCGCCTCGGATAATGTAGTATTTAAATGGATCAATTGATATTAAATTCTTTTCTTTGAATTTATCGAAACTGTAATAAGTCAACAAAGTTGGCAAATTGGCTTCTATCTTATTCAAATCATTTTCTTTTAAGGCTGTTATTTGTAAATTACCATTATAACTTGGTTCAATTTCAAAGATATTGATATCTCCTTTTCTATAACTTTCCGTTTCCACATACTTTAGCCAATTTAAATAATCATCTGCCTCCAAATATCCGGGAAAACCACCAAGAAATTCAAGTTTTTTGTTGAAAAAATAAGTTGCAGGAACGCCTCTTACATCAAACAAATAAAACAATTCCTGATAAGTAAAAGCTTTTCCGCTTATGTCAAATTTCGCATTTTCAACATCAAAGTGTCCTTTTTGCTCATCATTAGCATGCAATTCTATTAAAATGTAGTTGTTAATTAGGAAGTTCATGACTTCTTCAGAAGCAATAACATCCTGTTTTAATTGTGTACAATATGGACAACTGTTGCTTGTAAATATCAAAAGGACATTTTTATCAAGTATTTGCGCGACTTCAAATCCAGTGTCAAAATCGTTGAAAAAAACAAAGTCTTCAAATGAGACAGCAAAACTTGATAGAGCAATTAAGAATGATAATAGTACAAACGACAACTTTTTCATAAAAATACCTCCGTGAGTTATAATAATCTAATTAATCCCACTGTTTAGACGAAGAAACAGGACGATTATTTCAGAATATATGGTAAAATCGTCATGATTTTTACTTTGGAGGGGTTTGTTTTGAATGAGTTGATTTGGATTATCTTCATGATTGTGGATTTATCGATAGCCTTAATTGTTTTTAGACTATTTGGAAAAAAAGGTCTTTTTATGTTGATAGCGGCGAATATTATTATTTGCAACATACAAGTTTTGAAAACAGTTGAAATGTTTGGGATAACGGCTACTTTGGGAAATGTTCTTTACGGTAGTATTTTTTTTGCAACGGATGTTATCAGTGAATTGTATGGAAAAAAGGAAGCAAAACGGGCAGTTTTAATCGGTTTTTCCAGTCTGTTGATTATGACTTTATATATGCAATTTTCGTTGTTTTTTACACCGACTCCTGAAGATTTTGCCTCTCCACATCTTTCAGCCTTGTTTGGTTTTATGCCAAGAATTGCTTTAGGTAGTCTAACAGCCTATTTATTGTCACAGTTTCACGATGTTTGGGCCTTTCAATTTTGGAAGGAAAAAACCAAAGGCAAATATTTATGGCTGAGAAACAACCTTTCCACATTGGTGAGTCAAATGATTGACTCGTCTGTCTTCTGCTTAATAGCCTTTTTGGGGCTTTTTCCAATGAATGTGTGGTTTGAGATATTGTTGACCACTTATCTCTTTAAATTGGTCGTTGCTCTATTCGATACACCGTTTATTTATCTGGCAAAGAGAATAGGGGAAAGCAAAAAGGCTCCGTTATTATAACAGAGCCTTTTGAGGATCAATTTCCTTTATTTATTTCCTGTTATATCTTGCTTCAGATGTATATTCCGTGATGGTTCCGAGGTTTTCCATGTAACCTCTAAGAACGTCTGCAGCCACGAAGCCGGTGTCATAACCTTTATCTCCGTTTTTGGACAATACTTCGTATCCGTCTCCGCCCATTGCCAAATAATTATTGGTAGCTAATCTGTATACTTTATCCATTTCAATGGCTTTACCGTTGACTTTAACATTTTTAACCTGTTCATTTTCGTAGGTAAAAGTCAATCCTGCAAGGTGTGGATAAGCCCCTGCACCGGTTGGAATAGTAACCATAAAGTCGATGAGGTCCATGATTTCACTACCCTTTAATTCCATTACGTATACTGTGTTACCAAAGGGAAGAACGGTAAGAATATCTCGGTACGTAATATCACCGGCTTGGATTGAAGCTCTGATTCCACCACCATTTTGAAGGGCAATATCGGCATCTGTTTTCCACTTAATCGAATCGGAGATCATATTGGCTAAATTCGTTGGTTTTGATCGGACATCTGCCCTTTCTCCGTTTAATAATATCTCTGTTTTTCCGATTACTTCGTTCAGCTTGGCATCTCCCTGTTTCAAGAAATAATTCATGGCAGCTTGTACCTTTGGTTGTGGTTCAATTCCTTCAAGTGGGATCAATTCCCATTGGGAATCCACTACTTCGCCGTCTACGATTGTAAGATCAAGCCTTGAAACGTATTTATTCCAGTCTACAGCTGAAACGATAATACTATCATTAATAACCGGCGGTTTCTTGAAAGCTGTATGGGTATGACCATCAACGATAACATCTATTTCTGAGAAAGCAGCTGCCAGTTCGTTTGAAGTCGTTTTGGGATCGTCCAATCCCGGCTGATAACCCAAATGTACCAATGCTACAATGATATCCGCATTGCTTTCCAGCTCAGGTAATAATTTTTCTGTGACATCAATGGCATTTGCAAAACTCCAGTTGTCAAGATATATAGGTTCTAAAATGGCCGTTTCTTCCGTAGTTAACCCTAAAACTGCTACTGAAATATCTTTGAAGTCGAATATTACATAAGGTGTGACCGGATGTTCGTTATTTTCATCAACAATATTTGCACTAAGTACCGGCATTTCCAGTAAATACATCTGTTCCATAAGGACTTCACGATTTTTGTCAAATTCGTGATTTCCCAGTACTACTGCATCAAAACCAACCATATTCATTCCAACAATATCTGGAATAGCGTCCAGTTGATCAGATTCAGGAACACCCGTGTTGTAGTCTCCTGCGTGTAAAACTAATACATTTCCGCCACAAGCTTCAACTTCTGCTTTTACAGCATCAACGACGGTTGATACGCCCGCAAAACCTCCGATTTCAGCATCCTGCCAAGCATGTCCGTGTGTGTCATTTACAGATAAAATCGTCAGATGAGTTGTTACAGCAAACAATGAAATACTCATCAGTACAACAAGAGTTAAAACGAACAGTTTTTTCATAATGAATCCTCCTTTTTTATTTTATGCGCTATTAATTATACCATGGTTGCACCGAAAAAACAGCCATTTCCAAAAAAGGGAAAATCCCTCCCCTTGTTTCGTCAATATCAAATGCCGCACTGTTATAGTTGGGGGCTTGTCCCTTCAATCCCGTTTCAATGAATGCAACCCCTTTTGCCTGTACTTTTTCTCGCATC
>JAYEGQ010000270.1:0-1757 GCA_034659095.1 Thermotogota bacterium | reverse complement strand
AAACTACGTGAAATCGGGGGATGGGATCCGTTTAATACAACCGAAGATGCAGACTTGGGGATTCGTGCATCAGCCGAATCATATAAAGTGGGTATCATACGGTCCACGACATATGAAGAAGCCAATTCCCAAGTTTGGAATTGGATTCGACAACGATCACGATGGGTAAAAGGCTATATGCAAACAACCCTTGTTTATAACCGTCATCCCTTTAAGTTGTTGAAGGTCCTGGGTCTGAAAAAATGGCTGTCTTTTCAGTTTTTCATCGTTGGTACTCCCCTTATATTTCTTATCAATCCCATTTTATGGGGGCTGTTTATCGTCTGGCTCTTCTTTAATCCGGCATTTTTATCAGACATGTTTACTCCCTTCACGTTGGGGCTTTCTCTTTTCAATTTCTTATTTGGCAATTTCTTAGGAATATACATGAATCTGTTGGGGGCATTTAGAAGGCGCAATTTCTCGCTTATACCCATCAGCTTGTTGAACCCTTTTTACTGGTTGTTGCATTCAGCAGCTTCTTATAAAGCGTTATGGCAGTTACTGTACAAACCTCATTATTGGGAAAAAACGGTGCATGGATTGAGTCAAGGGAATGATAAAAATGAAAATCACTAAATTCCCCTCACTGAGAGAGAATTGGCGAAAATTCATAGTGATTTTTTGTTTGCTCTTATTCCTTTATTTATTTGTGAGTCATTTTTTAATGAGTCAAAATTTCTTTCCTTCTGTTGACTCTGAAATCTTTTCAAGGGTTTTACTGGACAAACAAAATGAGAGCGGATTCCTTGAATCTGATTCTTTTGATATTCCTCTTTTACAATATTACAGTTTCTGGCTTTATCCAAAATGGCCTGCATTTGTTTCAATTATAGCGGGTGCGTTAATCTTTACTTTTCTCATTTTATACATCCTCGAAAATTTTAAAACCCGTTTATTAAAAACAGTACTACCCATGATCTTCATCCTTTTCCCTTCTACTCTGTTTGTGATTACCAACCAACCTATGATCGTCTTGATCATTTTCTTTTTTAGCTTGACCTTCTACTTTTTACTTGAGTTCTATACCACTCAAAGGGTTTTCTATCTGCTTATGGCAGCAATCTCTTTTGGATTGCAGTTTTACATACAAATAGAATTTTTTTGGTTGGGGTTATTGCTAATCATTTTCTTTGGAGTGACTTATTATCGAACAGGCTTGGCAGTGAATTATCTGATTAGCACTTTATTCCCGATAGTCTTTTTTCTTTTAAGCTATTTGTTCCTTGTTTGGATTTTTAAAGGTGATTTTTCCGAGTTTTCTCGAAAATTCCTGAAGATTGATTTTCAAAATGGTTTGCAGTGTTTAAGTAGTTGTTTTTTGGGGAGTATAAAACATCGCTGGCCTGTATTGATTTTCTATTTATATGTTTTATTCCAAGTGGGCAGATACAAAATATTCTACCGGTCCCCGCTTTTTATTGCCTTTATCTCCCCTTTTATCATGCTGTTTATTTTCGGTTCAACTGGTATCGAAACAACCTCTTCTGTCTTTATCAGTCTATCAATCATCAATTTTATTATTCTTTTTCCCTTTTTAGGTCCTTTGATTAATGAAAAAAGAAAGAAGACAATAATTCTATTTTTTTTAATGCTGATTTTAGTTTTTGATATCTTCTCTTTCTGGACCTTGAGAGAAGATAAAGAAAAGGACTTTTTCCTTGCCCTTCAAGGAAAGTTCAGGGATCCAAGAGTTGAAGAATATCGTCAGGTGGCAG
>JAYEGQ010000269.1:0-1766 GCA_034659095.1 Thermotogota bacterium | reverse complement strand
AGCTGTGTCGTTGTTGGCATATATATTATAATTTGTTTTATTTGTTAATAAATGTTTCGTTTTGGACAAAAAGTTCAGTTTCACACATTTGTTTGAAATAAAACATAACGTACATAATCTGTTTCATCTAGGTCATTGCTAATAAAAATCCGAAAAAACACTTACAAATTGATATTATGAAACAAAAAATTATACTTGCATACAGCGGAGGGCTTGACACATCTGTAATGCTTAAATGGCTTGTGAACAAAGGATACAATGTAATAGCATACGTTGCGGATGTCGGTCAAAAAGAAGATTTTAATGCCATAAAAGAAAAAGCATTAATAACAGGTGCATCAAAAGTCTACATAGAAGATTTGAAAAAAGAACTTGTTGAAAACTATATTTTTGAAATGCTTAAATCAAACGCAATTTATGAAGGACAATATCTTCTTGGTACTGCTATCGCCAGACCAATTATTGCAAAAAAACAAGTTGAAATTGCACAAAAAGAAAAAACAAACATTCTTGCACATGGATGTACAGGTAAAGGTAACGATCAGGTTAGGTTTGAATTTATCTGGATGAATCTCATGCCAGATGTCAATATTATTAGCCCATGGAAGCAAGATGACTGGCTTTTAGAATTTAAAGGCAGGAAGGATTTGATAAGTTATGCTAAAAAACACAATATTCCAATTGATGTAACTTTAGAAAAAACCTATAGCACTGATGAAAACTTGTTGCATATAAGTTATGAATCTGGAATCTTGGAGGATGTTAGTTGTAAACCAAGAGAAGATATGTTTAAATTAACTAAATCTCCAAAAGATGCTCCCGATAAAGAAACAGAAATAACCATTGAATTTAACAAAGGAGTCCCAGTAAAAGTGATTGATTTGACTAAGAATAAAGAAATCAATGGGTCCCTTGAGTTGTTTACATATCTAAATAAAATCGCAGCTGAAAATGGAATTGGTAGGATAGATATCGTGGAGAATCGTTTTGTAGGAATAAAATCCCGTGGAGTATATGAAACGCCTGCTGGAACAATACTATTCAAGGCGCATCATGATCTGGAAAGTATTACATTAGATGGAGGAGTTATTCATTTAAAGGAGCTGATGGCACCAATAATTGCTAAGCTCATATACAACGGTTTTTGGTACTCACCTGAGATGGAATTTCTAATGGCTGCTATAAACAAAAGTCAAGAAGACGTAACCGGAAAAGTTTATCTAACGTTATACAAAGGGAATGTAATGGCTACAGGTCGTGAATCTAAGTTATCACTATACAATAAAGCATTATCAAGCATGGACATAGAAGGAGAATATGACCAGAAAGATGCGGCAGGATTCATAAAGATTGCTGGACTAAAATTTAAGATGCTAGGTGTAAAAAATGAAGCTTTGGAATAAGAAATATTATCTCAATGAACAGGTTGAACTATTCACAGTTGGAGATGATTATCTACTAGATCAGAAACTTGTGAAATATGACTGTATTGCATCTGTTGCTCATGTAAAAATGCTCAATAAAATAAGAATTCTTACCAAAGTTGAATGTGACAAGTTGATCAAAGTATTAAATGAGATAAAAAATCTTGATAGTAAAGATAATTTTACAATAAACCAAGAAGATGAAGATTGTCATATTGCTATTGAAAAATATCTAACAAAAAAATTAGGAAACTTGGGAAAAAAGATACACACTGGACGATCAAGAAATGATCAAGTTCTTACAGCATTGAGATTGTACTATAAAGACAAGATTGAATCAGT
>JAYEGQ010000268.1:0-1779 GCA_034659095.1 Thermotogota bacterium | reverse complement strand
GAATGTTTTCAGCAGCCTGGCTCTATAGAGTTTCTCGGTGAGGTGACCTCCAAGCAGAAAAAGCTCTTTGAGGATTTGGGGTTTGATTCCATTCTTTCATAGGTATAATTTGTTCGGGAATCCAGGCAATAAGGAAATATTAGAAGGTTTTCAAAAATTTATGAAATCCCATGATTTTCCCGAACAGATTCCCGTTTGTGTGGAATTGTTTCATTGGAAAGAAACTCAACAACTGATAAAGGAATTGAGGTCATATGTTGGATGATTTGCTTTTGGCATTGGGCATGCTGAGCAGAATCAAGGTCCCCAGAATAAAAAAGATCAATTATCCAAGATCTACCGTTTATTTTTCGCTTGTGGGGATGGTGGCAGCTTTGGTTCTTTTTATAACCCATTTTTGCCTAAGCTTGATTTTTCAAGCAACTCTTTCTCGAATAATTAGCCTCGGGCTTTATTTTTTATTATTTGGATACTTCCATTTCGATGGGTTGTTAGATGTCATTGATGGCTTCTTTCCTTCTCATAAAAGTTCTGAAGAACGTTTGATCATTATGAAAGATTCCAACACGGGGGCTTTTGCCCTTTTATTCGGTGTTTTATTTCTGGCTTTGGAAATTTTTTCTATTCTATCCGTTGACATCCGATGGATACTATTTCCGGTTTTTGGAAGACTATCCGCCCCTTTGTTGTTAGCGTTTTCAAAACCGGCAACAAAAAAGGGGTTGGGACAATTATACTTTCCATACCCCAAGCGTTACGCCTTTTTTTCTCTGGTGTTTATCATCCCGATATTATTGGTCAACCCAATCACGATTATTTTTATACCGGTTCAGTTTCTGTTTACCCTAATAATATCCCGTGTAGCAAAACAAAAAATAAACGGGATTAACGGAGATGTAATTGGTTTTTCTATTATGATGAACGAATTGTTATTTCTGCTTTTTTTGAATGTAGTGTTTGTATCTCGATAATAATGAAAAAAATCCGTAATCTTTAGAGTAACTGTTCCAAGTTAATCGTATCATTATCCGCTGTTTCGAAGATCAAATCACTGATTCTTTAACCGGTGTTTTTCAAGATGATTTCATTAGTTTCCATCAGTTTTTTTGTTATTACATGCCCCATTTCGTTTGTTTTTAAACCAATACTTCTTATTTTCTTCACCCCGTTGGGATGGATAAAATTTTTGGGTTTAGGATCAATATTAAAATAATTCATCAAAAAAGGAATACTCAAATCATAAGGGAATAAACATTTCATCTGAAGCCTCCTATCTTTTGTGTCAATTCGTTTACTCCGAATAATAAAGTATTTTTTTGAATATGTATCAAGGATTTTTTGTTCCTCGTAAAAATGAGTTTTATTATTCTCAATAGAAATATCAAGGAGTCCTTCTGAAGCGCGGTCGAAATAGTCAAGTCGTTTTACAAATCCACCTTTACCAAATAACCGAAAAAGGACTTTTGCTGTAGAAGGCATTCCCGATGATTCAAAGAGTTCCAGATAAGCGCCTTCCGAAAAGTAGATTAATGCGTTATAAGGGTTTTCTTTTTTCCCGTACTCTACTTCAAATCCCATTTTTCGAAATTTATCAACCGCTCTTTTCAAATGTTTCACCTTATACAAAACATGGCTTAATTTCATGAATCCCCCTTTTAGATCGAAAGAAAGTTTTTAGAACTATACAGCAAGCTAAGTTGAAAGTCTACTCCGTAAGGTTTTTATTGCATCATTAAGACAATTCCTCACTTTTTAAATACTTTAATAAACCGGAATCAA
>JAYEGQ010000267.1:0-9124 GCA_034659095.1 Thermotogota bacterium | reverse complement strand
CTGAGTTTTTTGAAAAGCTCAGGGGATTACATCTGTTTTTGTTTGGAAAAGTTTAAATCCTATGATTTTTTGCTTTTTTAAGGGATTTTCCCTTTTTTGGAAATGGCTGTTTTTTCGGTGGAATCATGCTATAATACGATCTGTAAAAGAAGATCGCATTAAAAAATCAAAGACGGAAAGGAGATTGACCATGGACAAACATTTAAGCGAAGCAAAGTCAAAGATGGAAAAAAGTGTTGAATCAATAGCAAATGAATTGAAACACATCCGAACTGGTAGGCCAAGTCCCGTCCTTCTCGAGGAGATCACTGCGGATTATTACAATACGCCCACACCCATACCGCAAATGGCGAGTGTATCCGTTGCGGAAAGATCTTTGGTGGTTAAACCCTGGGATAAATCTGTTTTAAAAGTTATAGAAAAGGCAATTTTGGCTTCTCAGCTGGGATTAACCCCTATAAATGACGGAACCAGTATTCGTCTGAACTTCCCACCTCCAACCGGAGAACAGAGAAAAAAATTGGTCAAGATGGTTCACGATATTATTGAGGATGGCAAGGTGTCGATTAGAAATATTAGACGCGATGCCATTAAAGATGTGAAAGAAGGGCAAAAGAACGGAGACATCCCTGAAGATGAAGCATATAGACTTGAAGACAAGATTCAGGAGCTCACAGATGAATACGTTGATAAGATGGATGAGATGTTTAAAGAAAAAGAAACGGAGATCATGGAAGTTTAATGTCAACGAATTTATCAAAGTTTCAGGATATAAAAATACCCACTCACATTGCATTTGTAATGGATGGTAACGGTAGGTGGGCCAAAAACAAAGGACTTGAAAGATCCGATGGACACGCAGCCGGTGCAAATGTGGCTGAAAAAATGGTTCGAGCGTGTAATGATATCGGTATCCAATATTGCACGTTGTTTGCCTTTTCAACCGAGAATTGGAAACGTCCGGGAGAAGAGGTTGAATTTTTGTTCCAAACCTTGATTTATTATTTAGAAAAGAAATCACCTGAAATGATAGAGAAAGGTGTCAGAATCCGTTTTACAGGTCATATTGAATCTCTTCCCCGTGATGCTTACGAATGTGCAAGAAAGATTGAAGCTAATTCAAAGCACTGTGATGACTTTCAAATGATCATCGCGTTGAATTACGGGGGGAGACAGGAAATCTGGGATGGCGTGCTGCGAATGTTTAATGCATTTGAAAAAGGCGAACTAATAGCGGAAGATTTGAAAAATGATCAACCGGATAGGTTCAGGAACTTTTTAAACCTTCCGGATGTACCTGATCCTGATTTACTCGTAAGAACAGGTGGGGAAATGAGATTGAGCAATTTCCTCCTTTGGCAGATGGCTTATTCAGAGTTGATTTTCTCCCATACCATGTGGCCCGATCTGGATCGTGAGGTGCTTATAAACCTTCTAAAAGAGTATTCCGAAAGGGAAAGACGATTTGGCGGGTTATAAACTTCGATTTAAAGACCATTAGACCCGATACAAGTGGAGTTGATATCATTGTCACCGGATAAAAAAGAATTGAGAAACAGATGGAAGTACGGGTTCATATTTGGTACTGCTTCAGTCTTGTTGCTTTACAATTACTGGACCATTGTGATCCTAGGGTTTCTTGCCTGTTTGGCATCCGGATCTGAATATGTGAAACTGTTGTTTAGTGCCTATAAAAGGACTACTAAGAATCCAAAAGTGATGACCAGCGAGATAAATATCTTAACGGCACTTATTTCGGGGATATTTTTTTTATCCGGAATTTGTATTTTTTTTGAAAGGTTAGACTTTTTGGGTATTGTTTATGCCCTGATCATCCCCGTTTTAGGTGGGATAGGGGTTTTTGTTTATCAAGATCACGATAAAATCAACGAAATCATGAACAATGTGATCTTGGGAATATTTTACATTGCACTACCCTTGACCTGCATCCTTTACATCTATAAAACATTTGGTTGGATTTACTCCTTGTACGCCATCACCTCTCCCTGGTTGTTCGACTCATTTGCTTTTTTCGTTGGTATTAAATACGGTAAGCATAAATTAATGCCAAAGATCAGCCCTAAAAAATCGGTAGAGGGACTCTTGGGGGGAATGTTTTTTACCTTTTTGGGGTTGATGGTTATTACGGTGTTTATACAGTGGATTTATCCTGCCATCAGTTTTTTTGGAAACGGCCTGGGGATCGAACTTTCTGTATTGGAATTGCTAATTTTAACGCTTTTTATTACATGGGGGGCAACTTTGGGAGATTTATACGAATCCTCCATCAAACGTTATCATGAAACCAAGGATTCGGGCGACATTATGCCTGGACACGGAGGATTACTTGATCGGATAGATTCTTTGGTCTTTGTTGGTCCTATGACTTTGTTGCTTCTTTTAATGATAAAATAATCGGATATCGGAGGTATGAAAAACTTGAAATACATGACAGCAACTGAAATTAGAGAACGATTTTTAAAATACTATGAAAGTAAAGAACACTTTAGGATTCCCAGTTCATCTTTGGTACCCAATGATCCTCAATTGCTGTTTACCATTGCAGGAATGGTACAGTTTAAACCGATTTTTTGGGGCAAGGTGAAGCCGGTACACAAACGAGTGACCACTTGCCAAAAATGCGTTCGTACCAACGATATTGATGAAGTGGGAAGGACAAAACGTCATCACACTTTTTTTGAGATGCTGGGGAATTTTTCGTTTGGGGATTATTTCAAAGAAAAAGCTATCAAATGGGCTTGGGAGTTTTCCACAGTGGAGCTTGAAATGCCTGAAGAGAAACTATGGGTCAGTGTGTATGAAGAAGATGAAGAAGCCTATGCCATTTGGCGAGATGTGATCGACTTTCCGGAGGAAAAGATTGTTCGCTTGGGGAAAAAGGACAATTATTGGGGACCAGCCGGTCCTACCGGTCCTTGTGGCCCCTGTTCTGAAATCTTCTTCGATACTGGCGAAAACCCGGATTGTCCTGATCAGGAGCATTGTAGTCCGGCCTGCGATTGTGGACGATTTTTGGAGTTCTATAACCTGGTTTTCACGGAGTTTAATTACAACGAAGATGGAACCTATACCCCACTATCCAGAAAGAATATTGACACAGGACTTGGCTTGGAAAGGTTGGCTTCTATCATTCAGGGGGTTGACTCGAATTTTGAAACGGATTTGTTTAAACCCATCATTGAAAAAACCCAAGTGCTAACTGATATGGATTATAACCGAAATAAAGAGGAAATGACAGCCCTCAGGGTGATATCGGACCACGTACGTTCTGCTGTTTTCATGATTTCAGATGGTGTAATTCCTACTAACGATGGAAGAGGATACGTCTTAAAACGGATTATTCGCCGAGCTTTAACATTTGGCTGGATTCACGGAATGAAAAATCCGTTCATCTTTAAACTGGTGGAGCCGGTAGTTGAAATAATGGGGATTCAATATCCTGAACTCAGTGAGAAAAGCGAAATCATCACACAAATTATTCTTGAAGAAGAAAAGAAATTTGTCAGAACTATGGAGCAAGGGTTGGAAATGATCGATATCCTTCTAAAAGAATCAAAACGTAAAAATGTTGAAAAGGCAACACTCAGCGCATCGGATGCCTTCAAGCTCTACGATACCTACGGTTTTCCTGTTGAAGTAACGAGGGAAATTGCAGGGGAAAAAGGTGTCAATGTGGACCTGGCCGGATACAGAGAATTGATGAATCAACAGCGGAAACAGGCCAGGGATGCCAGAGGTGATAAGGAATATACAAAAGTTGCCAAAGTTTATGAACAATTGAATCCGGATTCCATATCTTCCATCGAATTTATAGGTTATGACAGACTTTCTGAAGAATCTCGAGTACTCTTTTTGTTGAAAGATGATAAATTAGTGGATGAACTTGTTGAGGGTCAAATCGGTGATATAGTTGTTCGTATCACACCTTTTTACAATGAAAAAGGTGGACAAGTTTCCGATAAGGGAATCATTTATAACCAATTGTTTAGGGCCAAAGTTCAGGAAGTATTCAATCCCTACAATAAAGTAATCGTTCATCGAGTAAGAGTCGAAAAAGGAAAGCTTCAAAAGGGGGACCAAGTCACTTTGGAAGTGGACAATATGACTAGATTGGCAACGGCTAAAAACCACAGTGCCACTCATTTACTCCATGAAGCGTTAAAACGTGTCTTGGGGTCCCATGTAAAACAAGCCGGATCGTTGGTATCACCCAATCGGCTAAGGTTTGATTTTTGCCATTTCAAGCCTTTAAGTGAGGATGAAATAGAAAGCATCGAACAATTGGTCAATGAACAAATCATGCGAGCTATGAGTGTTAACACGGATATCATGAACCTGGAAGATGCCAAAAAATCCGGAGTTATTGCTTTGTTTGATGAGAAGTATTCCCAAACTGTAAGGGTTGTGAAAATGGGCGATTTCAGTGCTGAACTTTGTGGTGGTACACATGTAAAAAACACTGGACAAATCGGCCCTTTCAAGATAAAAAGTGAAACCGGAATATCCTCCGGCGTGAGGAGAATCGAAGGAAGCACCGGGTGGAATACTTTTGAGATGATGGACGAACATCAGAAAATTTTGACGCAAGCTGCTGCTCATCTCAATTCCGATCCTTCAACACTTTTGGACAGTGTAAAAAAAACACTGGAACAGAACAAGGAGCTTCAAAGAAAAGCCAACGAACTGGAGGAAAAACTCAGCCGGCAAAATATTCGGGATATTCTTGAAAGCAGGATCAAAGAGATAGATGGCATCAAATACTTGTCCATTATTCAGGAAGATTCCAATCAAAACGTGATGCGTACTGTTGCCGATAATGCAATTAAGAAAGTCAATGGAGGCGTTATTTGTATATTCAACAAACAGGCGCAAAGCGTTTCATTTATCGTCAAGGTGAGTGATGATATCGCTGGTAAACGTCTTCATGCAGGGAAAATGGCCAAAAGTATTTCTTCTATATTAGGCGGTGGAGGTGGCGGAAGGCCTGATTTTGCTCAAGCTGGCGGTAAAAAGGTTGAAAACTTGGATCAGGCTATCGAAGCTTTACCTGAAATTATTAAAGATGCCTCAACATAGGATCGCCATCAGCGGAGGCAGGGGAACCGGTAAGTCCACTTGTTTTCAGGCGGTTGTTGATGAGATGAAGTATAATCATATCTCCTTTGCGGGTTTCAAAACTTTTTTTCTCCCCTCAGGTGCTTTATGGCTTGAATGGATCGACCAAAAAGAAAGAATCTTAATGGGACAAAAGACCAGTAAGTATTCTATGAAACCTGTTTTGGAGAACTTGGACAGAATTGGTAATCGACTCCTGCAAATGGATGTTAAGTTGAAAATATTCGTAGCAGATGAGATTGGTTTTTTGGAGCAATTATCCAAAAGTCTACAGAGGGGTATCTACAAGGTGTTGACGGATGCCCCTTTTTCCTTTTTCACCATAAAGAATGTTGATTATCCCTTTTTAAACCGCTTGAAAACAATGGAGGAAATGCAGATAATCGATTTAGACGGCATGAATTGGCAACAAAAACACGAGATGCCACAAGGTTGCTTGAGGATGATCCAAGAACATAGTTTGAAAACGTAGTACTGCCCGCTAGTGGGTAATTTTATAGGTAATATACACCAGATATTGTCTAAAGAAAAGCCAATTAGTATCAACAACAGAAAAAGAGAATAAAAGAATACGGGGGAAAAGATGAAGAAAAAGATTATTATCATAACGACTGGGGGAACCATCGCCATGAGAAAGGAAAGCGATGTGGTTATTCCCTCACAATTGAGCAATCAAAAGATTTCAGAACTTTCGGGACTGGAAGAATTCGGAAGAATCGAAACCATTGATTTCTGCAATCTTCCCAGTCCTCATATGACGCCAGAAAAGATGTTTGAACTTTCAAGACTGGTTCAAAAACTGGTGGATGATCAGCAAGTAAACGGGGTTGTCATTACACACGGGACAGATACCCTAGAAGAAACGGCTTATATGCTGGATTTGACAGTGAAGACAAGAAAACCCATCATCTTGACGGCAGCCATGCGCAATATCAACGAATTGGGAACGGACGGTCCCAGAAACGTCTTTTCATCGGTGGAAGTAGCGGCATCAAAGTGCTCTGTGGGATGTGGAACTGTGATCTGTCTAAATGATGAAATACACGCTGCAAGAGAGGTGACAAAAACTTATACCAGCAACGTGGCCACCTTTGATTCACCGGGGTTTGGGCCTTTGGGAATAGTAGATGAAGATGGTGTTTTCTTTTTTAGAAAATCGTTGAGAAGAACCTACATCAAGACAGATGCCATTGAGTCAAAAACAAGCCTACTGAAGACTTTTACCGGTGATAACGGCGAATTTATAGACTATGCTCGAAAAACGGGCACAAAAGGAATCGTTTTGGAGGGGTTTGGCAGAGGGAATGTCCCCCCACAACTGACCGGACCGATAAAAAGGTGTATTACAGAAAATATTCCGATAGTTCTCGTTTCAAGGTGTTATAAAGGAAGGGTTTTGGATATATATGGTTATGAGGGTGGTGGAGCTTCTTTAAAACAAGCAGGGGTAATATTGGGCCATGAGCAAAGTGGACAAAAGGCAAAGATCAAATTGATGGTGTTGTTAGGAAGTGGCAAAACGATGGAAGAAATAAGGGAATCATTTGAAATATCCACCTATGAGCCGGATACCAGGGCTTTTTGATTGGAGGTGTTGATATCAAAGGTTTAAAATTTATACTCATTTTATTATTCCTCACAGGCACGATGGCTTTCGCCTACACGGTGGAAGAGGTTTTAGAGGGAGTTGAGAAAACAACGTTCCAAGAATACGATATTCCTTATGTACAATGGTTCAACTCGGTTGAAGGAGAATTGAGAGCCGGTTACGATCCTTTCATGCAGAAAGGATTGGTTGGAGCACAAGCAAACATTAAATTATTTGAAAATTTGGATTTATCCACATCTTTTGCATTCTTAACGGATTTTGGCACTGACTCTTCTTATCAATTCTCTTTGGGGGTCAATTATGATTTTTTACGGCCATCTGATGCAGAAAAACGCTACAAAGAAGCAAAAAAGGAAGTTTTAAAACGTCAATTGCAAGCCGTTGACTTATTTTTTGAATATTTAAAGAAAAAGATTATGCTTACAGAGAACGACGGGGATATGATATCTTCCGCTAAAGAAAAAATGGAACGGGTGGATATGGCTTATCTTGCCATTAAATTGGAAGCCATGTCTTCCATTGCAAATGGCGAACCTCAAATCACCGGGTTGTCTCAATATCAGCCAGAAAAAATCGATGAGGATATTGTTCAAACGGCTGTTATAAGGTACCTGAATTTATTTTCACAAAGTAGAGATAACGGTGAACAAAGCTCTTTTTATGCCTTATTTAGAACTGATTACAATACATTTCTTCAAGGGATTTCAGGGGGAATTGGAGGAGCTTATGACTTCCAAGTACCGGTTCAATCCACTGTTTCTGATAAGTTAGAAGAAATTGAAATTAGAAAAAACAAACTGTTACACAATGTCTTAACCGAGGAAATGCCGATTATCAAAGAGGAATATCAACGGCTTGAACAAAAGATAAACAGAGCGACATCTAAAATAGTAAGTGGTGAAATGACCAAGGAAGAATTGAACGAAATGCAGAAGCTGTACGTGGAACTTGAAAATCAATACATTGAAATGACCCTTGATGCAGTTAAAATAGAATATATCTTCACAGTATTAAGCGGTCTAAGCGTTAGATGATCGGGAGAGTATTTATCTAAAAAAGGAACTGAAATGCTGGAAGTATTAACGGGATCCGATGATTTTTCAAAATATGCATATTGTAGAAACTTCGCAAAAAAAGAAAATAAGCAGTTCAAATTCTTTAAATCCAAGGATTGGAATGAATTTGAAGGGTTTTTGCCTTTGCTTGTAAAAAGATCACTTTTTTCAACAGATTATTGCTGTTATTGTGATTTTCATGACGGTCTTTCAAAAAAAAAGTTGGATGTGATATTGGAATTATCCCAAATCGTAGAGGATTCCGAGACAAACGCCCTATTTATCGGAAGTGAAAAATCTCTGAAAGGTTTAAAAAAAAGCAAACACGTCTTTCAACTCCCAAAGCCCTGGAAAGATAGCGAATGGAAAGAACTGGTTCGTTCGCAGGGAATTAAAATGGGGTTGGATTTGACTGATGAACAGATCAACCGTTTGGTCTATGATACGGGACCGGATATGTGGCGAATTCATAATGAATTGAGAAAATTCATCGACCTTTCAGAGGGCAATAAAATAGACGAAAATACCTTTACAGACCTTTTTTATTCTTATACCAAAGAGGACCTTCAGAACTTTATTTGTGATTTTGCTAACAGAACCTCAACAAAGGCATTAAGCAAATTAGAAGAGATTTTATCAGAAAACAATCCCATTCAAATTATCTATCGCTTAAGTCTTTTTTATACTTTGATTTTCAAGATAAAATTGCTTTCATCAAAAAAATATTATACATTTAACGATGTCCGAGATCTTGCTTCAAAAACACAGACAAATATACCGATGATTTCCCAAATAGTGGGGTTTTCCTTTAAAAAAAACGAGTATAAAGAAAACATAACCGCACAATATACGATGGATGAAGTCGAACAGTTGTTATTAGATATACTTTTTCTTGAAAAGGATTATAAAAGCGGAAAAAAGGATTTTCGAGCCCAGCTGATTGGCTTTTTTCAAAAAACGCGAAGGTGACCATTGAAAAAGAGATTATACGAGAAAAATAGTAAAAAGCGAGACGTTTTTATTTTAATCATTAACATAATCATGATTTATTGTCTCATGACATGGGATTTAGTTTTTGGAGATGTTTTTGCATTGGCACCGGGTTTTATGTTGACTTTGATCTTTTTACTGGAGAGAAAAGTTACTGCCCTGATCATTTTATCCACCATTTACACGCTAATATGGTCTCTGTTCTATCAGTCTTTTCTTTGGTTATCACCGGTTTTGTTTATCCTCTTCACCTTATTATCCATTTTCTACAATCGGAAGCGAAAAAGCATCAGGGGATGGTTTTTTCTTTTTTATTTGGTCCAATTCGTTTTTT
>JAYEGQ010000266.1:0-1795 GCA_034659095.1 Thermotogota bacterium | reverse complement strand
AGCATCGATTTCTATGTTCTTTTCCAGGCATAATTGAACACCCCAAAATCCTTCCACCACCATTAGATTCCGGGGGTTGGATTTGGTATTTTTTATAATGGACTGAACCTGTTTGATTCTTGAATGTTTAGCTCCGGTAAACTTCAATTTCCCTTTGTATTTTTCGATAAATTCCTCTCTGATTTCCTCAGCGTTTTTTTCTACACGCATGCCTTCACTCTTAACGCCTTTTTGGGAGAAATCACCGTATGAATCATCTGATGAGATGGGAAATAAGGAATAAATCGATAATCCGGGATTTCCCACAGAATGATACCAGCATATTTGCCCGCTTCCAATGTCCCCCAATTCTTTTCCAAACTGACAGCAGCTGCTGCATTCAGTGTCATGGCGGTCAAGATCTCCTCCGGTGTCATCTTTAATTTGGATGAGGCCAAGTGGGCAATGACCGTTGGGTCGTTAATGGTGCAAGAACCGGGATTAAAGTCACTGGCCAATGCAACGGCTGCACCTTCATCGATGAGTTTTCTGGCAGGGGCAAATTGTTTCCCCAAGTAAAAGCTGGTCCCTGGAAGTAATGTGGCGATGGTTTTACTTGTTGATAATTTTGAGATGGATTCATCCTGAATACAAATCAAATGATCCGCTGAATTGGCGTTTAACTCTGCCGCCAAAGTGCTTCCGCCGATGTCTTTGATCTCATCCACATGCAGTCTTATCTTAAATCCAAGTTTTTTAGCCTTTTCAAGATAACGTTTGGATTGCTCTGCTGTAAAAACACCATCTTCCGTAAAAATATCGGCAAATATTTCATCAGGGAAGTTTTTTTTGACCTCTGGCAGCATCTGATCAAGAATCATATTCAAATAAGACTCGTAGTCCTCATATTCCGGAGCCAAGGCATGAGGTCCCAAAAAGGTTTTCACAACCTTTTGATATCCCTGCTCTTCTATTTTTTCCAAAGCCTTTAACTGCTTGATCTCAGATTCGGTATCCAACCCATATCCACTTTTTCCTTCGAAAGCCACAACACCTTTTGTAAACATCTCTCGGGCGAATTTTAAGTTGAATTCTATCAAATCATGCAAAGAGGCCTTCCTCACTGCCTTTGTGGTATTGACAATCCCGCCGCCTTTTTTCATAATTTCCATGTAATCCAGTCCTGATTGGCGCATGAAAAACTCATCATGGCGAAAGCCGTAAAAAGGGATATGGGTATGGGGATCGATAAAACCCGGTGTAGCAACCAGATTATCCGCAACGATGACATGGCCTTCAAAATCCAAAGGCAGCTCCAGATTATATCCAATTTCTTCAATCACACCGTTTCGAACCAAAATATCACAATGGCCTTTTATGGATACCTTCCCCATATCTTTCCCTTTTTTTGGTTTACTGCCCATGGGAGAGGCCAGTTGCTTGATGTTTTTTATCAAAAGATCCAAGAGGATCAACTCCTTTTTTGGTTTCTATTTATATTATAACAAATGATCCTTGTTCTTTTGATTTACTGAAAACTTATTTGTCTTACTAAATAATTTTTTTAAAAAAAGGCTCCGCCAATAATTCAGCGAAGCCTGTCAATTTTTGTCAGTTAAGTTTAAATATCATCCGGTAAATAGCCCTTGAATTGGGCGTGGTACAACTTTGAATAATAGCTGTCTTTTTTGATGAGTTTTTCGTGACTGCCTCTTTCCGTGATGCCTTCGCCGCTTATGACTAAAATTTCGTCTGCGTGTTTGATGGTGGAGAGTCTGTGGGCGATGACCAAAGAGGTTCTCCCCTTTGAGAGCCT
>JAYEGQ010000265.1:0-1801 GCA_034659095.1 Thermotogota bacterium | reverse complement strand
ATATTAAAATCGCCTGCTGTAGAAGTCGGCGAGAACTGTCCCCGTTGTCTTTAGTGGTATAGGTCAAATAGCCTGTATCCGGGATCAAAAGGTCTTTCAGATCTTCAAAGAGGTTGGGGTACAATTCATTTTTGACCATGGGGGCAACTGCCACTTATATAGCGGTTGTAATGCCTTTGATCAGGGAATCTCTTTCCTTGTCATACACCCAGGTGAGTATGATTTTTGCAGCCAAATCTATTGGTTATTTAACCGGAGCTCTGCTAATCGGTATTCTAATTGATTTTATCGGGACAAAAAAACCGCTATTGTTCTCATATAGCTCCATTCCATCCGGGATTTTTATTTTCTACTGTTACTGGAAAAACCCGTAAACTGTACAACTTAATTGGACATAAAAACAGTCCTTGAAATATAAACTGTTTTGTGCTATTTTCAGTTTACGAAACATTATTTTGTATGATAAACTGCGAGGCGTATACAGTGAGTAAAAATTATAGATACTTTTTATGGCATGCCTTCTTTCTTGCGATTGCCATTGTTTTCACAGAGATCAACACCGTCATCCCCTCTCTGATTTTAAAAGCCGGTGGGAACGAGATTTTATTGGGTTTTCTCACATCCATTCTGGTGGGGTTTCCCTTTATTACCAAGTTTTTCTTTGCCTTTTTTCTTCACTCCAGAGAGAGGAAAAAGCCTTATCTGCTCATGGGGATCAATATTCGGGTGATTTCGCTTTTTCTGGTGGGTTTCATCACCGGAAACGCCAACAATATTGACGAAACGTTACTCATCGTTATGATCTTTATATTGATGGGTTTTTTCTCTGTGGGAGGGGCGTTTGCAGGGATTTCTTATGTGGATTTGCTGGGGAAAACAGTAGCACCTGCCAGAAGACGGTTTACCATGTCCATCAAACAATTCCTGAATGCCATCGCTACATTGCTATTCGGTTTTGCGGCACGGTATGTTTTAGGTCATTTTAACTACCCGGAAAATTATTCTTTAATGTTTTTCATCGCAGCCGGTGCCCTTTTAATCGCTTCAGGTGGGTTTTGGATGATTAAAGAACAAAAAATCCCTCTAAAAACGGAAAAATTAAGAATCAGGGACATGTTTCGCGTAATTAAAGACTTGAATAAGAAAGACAAAAACCTCTTTTATTATATTCTTTTCCTGAATCTGGGAGCATTCAGCCAAACAACCATTCCTTTTTATTTGGCCTTTGCTAAAAACAGTTTTGGCCTTAGTGGTACGGAAATTGGAAATTATATGATTCTTCAGATTATCGGGATGATCGTAGCAACGCCCTTGTGGTATTTGGTATCAAAAAGTGGCGGTTTTAAACGTGTCATCAGAAATTGCCTGCTATTGGCTGCTATCATTCCTGTTTACGCCTTGATCGCATCCAATTTTGGGTTAACATTCTATTCGATGACTTTTTTGTTCACCGGATTCATCCTTAGTGCAAGAAAGATCGCCGTCGAAGGGCTTCTGATAGAGATCAGCGAAGACCATAACCGGGCCCTTTATTCAGGCATATCCGGAGCATTCAGCATTGTTTCCGCCGTTTTCCCGATTCTATCCGGTATTTTCATCAGCCTTTTGGGTTACAACATCATATTTGTGATTGTTTCATTGTTAATACTTACAGGACTTATTCCTTTAAGCAAGGTAACTATTCAGGACCCTTCAAAAACACTCAAGAAAAAAACAAAGCATTAACAATTAAAAGCGGATCATGCCCTTGAAAGCAAAAACGAAGCGCCTCAAAAATATTGAGTCCGTTTTTTCTTGCGGA
>JAYEGQ010000264.1:0-1804 GCA_034659095.1 Thermotogota bacterium | reverse complement strand
AATCAGATATAATAAAGCGAATCAAAACAGAAACACAAATCGAGGAATAGATAACAAGACACATAAATTGCTAAAGGGGGAACCAAATTGACTAAAGACAAATTTGAATTGGAAAAGCAGAAGCTTGAAAAACTCTCGGATGAAGAGTTAAATCAGATGTTTTGGAAAAAGGCTGAGGAAATCATCAATCCTCTGATTGAATTAGCTCAAATACATACATCGCCTTCAATTGAGCGATCAGTGTTATTAAGAATGGGATTCAATTCACTTGAAGCCAAAGCAATTGTAGAGGGAATATTCGAGCACGAACTTCTTGGAAAAGGCGCTGGGAATATTCTACTCACTATGTCTAAAAAGGCAAATAAGGACTATCTGACTTATGGTAAAGAAATAGTACAAGGCTCCCATTGGGAAGAAATCGAAAAAATGTATAAGGGGGTCTGATATGATGAAACTCGATAAAGAAAAAAAGATTAATGTAGATGAAATTTTAACCAATCTAAAAGATTATCGTCCGAAAAGAAAGGGTTGGACCTGGAGAAAAAAAATTGATGATATCACTAAAATAGGAGAATATGAATTTAAAGATATCACTGAAAATCTAAAGGAGTCTATCCCCTTACCACCCGCAAAATTTTTTGGAAACATAGATCCGCAACCACAAGAAATTATCACTTCAGAAATTGCCTCCGGAAGATTTGAGGATGATATTAGAAGAATGAGAATGGCAGCTTGGCACGGTGCTGATCATATTATGGTTATCAGAACATTGGGACAGTCACATTTTGACGGTTTAATAGAAGGGTCTCCAGAAGGAATTGGTGGAATTCCGATTACCAGAAAACAATTGAGAGCCACGAGAAAAGCTCTGGATCTCATTGAAGAAGAAGTAGGAAGACCTATTAATTTCCATTCATATGTTTCAGGTATTGCAGGACCTGAAGTAGCTGTCTTGTTTGCAGAGGAAGGCGTAAATGGTGCTCATCAGGACCCACAATATAATGTTCTCTATCGAGGTGTAAATCCAATCAGATCATTTGTTGATGCAGCAGTTGCCAAAAAGATTATGGCCTCTGCAGACATTTTGCAAATCGATGGCGCTCATAACGCAAATGCATCGTCAAAAGTGGCTTGGAAAGTCATGCCTGAATTACTTGTCCAACATGCTATTAATTCACTTTTCTCAGTCAAAGCCGGGATGAGGAAAGATCTGATAGCACTTTCCACAGTCCCACCGATGACAGCTCCATCTCCTGAGTTTAAACTCAATTTTATTTATGCTTTAACCCTTAGAGATCTCTTCAAGGAGTATAAGTTCAGAGCACAAATGAACACAAGATATATTGAATCGGACCTTTTTGATGCAACAAGAATTCATGTTCTTGATACGGTTTTAAGTCGATTGACAAAAGCTGATATCCAATCAACTATCACACCTGATGAAGGGCGAAATGTTCCTTGGCATATTAACTCAATTCGTGGAGTTGAAACTGCAAAACATACGTTAGTGGCCACAGATGGAATCAAAGAATTAGTTGGTCCCGAAATGGAAAATCTCAAAGAACCCATAAGAGACATGAAGATTAGGGCCATTCTCTATATGCAAGATATCCTTGAAAACGGAGGATACTTTGAAGCTGTTGAAAAGGGATTTTTTGTTGATTCTGGATTCTTCCCGGAAAGAGTAGGCGATGGAATAGCAAGAAAGAAAAACGGAGAACTGGGTGCTAATACCGTTGTAAAGAGGGAAAAGGACTATTTTGCACCTGTTTGTAATCATTTTGGATATAATCATATCCCTGAG
>JAYEGQ010000263.1:0-1809 GCA_034659095.1 Thermotogota bacterium | reverse complement strand
CAAAGCTTCTGCTTTCCCATTTAGGATTTCGGGGCTCGACAGATTCAGTTTCCGTCACCCTCACCTGCTCGCCTGTGTACGCTTAAAGCTTCCTGTTACCGCTCTCGCCTCCAACACTCGGTTACGGGCTGGTGGTTAGCCTTTTCCCGACGGGATTTGCACCCGCTTTATGTAACGACCTTGCTCATCCGCACGAACCGTCCCTCTCTGCTTTCTGCTTCCTCTTTCGCATAATAAAAACCTCCCTTTATTTTTTGTGATGGTTCCATTATATAGGGAGGTTTTTATTTTTTCAATTCTTTTCTCGCCACCTGTACAGGAATACGGTTGCTTCCGTTAACGAACCCGCTCCAAATTTCAAGGCCTAAAGATAAACCTTCTTTTTGTAGGATTCTTAAAAATATTATCCTCAACTTCCGTAACATTCAAAATGATGACAGGCCACTTTGGTAAATCCATTTGGAAGGTTTTTGTAAGACTTGTAGATGAGTCTGTTTCCCAATGAGAAAAAGTGTATTTTAATTTACCATCATCACTTAAAATATAGGCATTTTCTGCAATTTGTAAGGTCACTTCATTGTTATATTTCATTTCTTCTCTAGCGGGACTGCTATTATAATTCCCACTTTCATCTGCAGAATAAAGTGTATTGGAAGTCCCATTCACAAAATATTGAACCGGAAAGCCTTCGATTAATTGATCGATATACTTTGCCCTTAATTCCAGGTATGGATTATAAAACGCCTCAAGTACAGTTGGCGTGCATTCTAGGGGTGCATCGATATTATTGAAATTTTGATGGTCGATACTACCGGGAAATTCGACATTATTTATTTCCCAATGACTGAAGACCCATCCCCATTTTCCGTATTGATATTGTTCATTGTCAATTTTAAAATTTATTGGATAATCCCCGACTTCAATCCAGTAAATACCATCATTATCATTGTTAGGAAGGTTGTCCTGTATGTTATCCCAGCTATCTACTCTTACAAAATTAGATTTCCAGCCTTTCCCTTCTTCAGGAACAGGATGCATCTTTTTCTGAAACAAAAACTCTTTAATATCAAAATAAACGGCTTCTGTAAAACTTGAATCCACATAGCCTTTATCAAAGGGATTCCCACTGGAACAATCCCACCCCCAGGCGTTAAAATCCAGAATCAAGTCATCACCAGTAAATGTATTTGAAACATCCAATTGAATATCCTGGGTTTCATCCAGTTCAAGTGATATGTTTCCGGGAGGAATAGCGTCTTGCTCTTCGCCGGTAGTGAATGTATAACTGTTCTCATTTCCTTCGACTGTTAAATGCACTAAAATATCTTTAAAAGATGGACTTCCGGTGCTTCTCCAGGATGATTCATCCAAAATGCCGTATTTATTTTTATCGATACCTGCTACGGTAACTTCTATTGCATTATCGTATACTGCAGTAACAGTGGAAGGCCCTTTTAAAGTAATCTCAGAAACGACCGTAGTTGTTGATTGAGAATATAAACTTGTTATCTGATTCGTTTCACCCACGACTTCCCAATGAGAGAAAGTTTTCCAGATATCCGGCGTTGTTTCTATGGCAATAGGGGCGGTAATATGCAGAACGGATTCGCCGTTATACCATCTCTCTGCAGGATTAGGTTCAAAATCATATACATATTCATCATCTTCCACGGATATGTTAAGTGTATTTCTGGCGTAGATCGTACCATCTTCAAATTTGATTTGAGTGCCTAGTTTATGTTGTGCAAGAGTAAGAAAATAAAAAGGATAATATTGTTTGTTGATTTGTTGGATTTTTACTTGATAATT
>JAYEGQ010000262.1:0-9261 GCA_034659095.1 Thermotogota bacterium | reverse complement strand
TTACTCACTATTTACTGATTCGCAGGAACAATATTATTACTTTTTAGTACCATCCAACAATGATGATTCCCCCACATACTTATATAATTCCTCCATATACTTAAGACCACCCGGTTTGGAAGATGAGGATGACTATTTGGTGGATGTTACAATAGAGAAGCGGGAAAAAACAAAATTAGCACAAAGGATTATCTATCCTCCTGAACAGGAATGATAACTGTTGATATATTCTAAGCAAACCAATAATAAGGTTGATCAAATAAATCTCGGGGCAAAACCATTACCTCGAAAAGAATACCCCCAAAATAAGAAAAAGGGTTCCTTCAATTTCTTATACTGGTTTGTTGTGGTTATTTTATCGGCATGGATGGTTTATCTTAACCTCAACGTCTTTTTTGAATACTCTGTGGTTAAAGAGGAATACAACAAGGTGAAAGAAGAATATGAGGTGAAAAAAGAAATCCTTAATCAAAAAGTTCAGGAATATGAAAGGTTAAAAAAAAGATTAGATGAGTACGAGCAAGACAACGATCAATAACATTCAAACTTTTGATCATAATGAATTTATAGTAACTACTTCCATTAAACCTCGAAAAGAAGAGGTTTTGAAAGCAATCTCACTTGCAAAAGAATTAGACGCCAGATATGTTTCCAGAAGAAGTTTCAACAAATACAAAAGTGAAAATCATTTGGAGTTCTACTACGTTGTGGAAAAAGAAGGATTGAGAATTCGTTGGGAAGACGGTGAGTTCTTTTTTCATCCCTCCAGCTCGAAAATGCGTATGAGAAACATTCGGAATAATCAACGGGACCATTTGATCGAAGCCTTAAATTTAAAAGGTGATGAGATTATCTACGATCTCACACTGGGACTTGGCAGTGAAGCCATACTCATAGCAGCTCATTTAACAACGGGCAAAGTTGTTGGTGTCGAAGCGTCAAAACACATCTATACCATCGTAAAATACGGCCTCCAAACCTACGAAGATCAATCCCCATGGGTCAATGAAAGTTTTAAAAAGATAGAGTTGATTCATTCGGATTATAAATCATGGATTAGAGAACAAGCCGATCGGTCCTGTGATTATTGTTATTGCGATCCCATGTTTGAAAATCCGGTAATGACCTCATCGGGTTTCAATCCTTTGCGCCCATTTGCCGTCTATGATAAAGTCTCCCGGGAAGATATTCATCAGATGAAAAGAATCAGTAAAAAAGCGGTTATCCTAAAAGCCCTGTCGAAGGATTCTTTATTCAGCGACATCGAAGTGGATGAGATACGTGGCAGCCGTACCAGCGGTGTACTCTACGGTGTGATTCATTGCTGATGAACAGAATTCCCATTCTATACGCTCCAACGGCAGCAGGGAAAACATCACTCCTATTAAGACTTACTGAACGATTACCCTTGGAAGTCTGTTCCATGGATTCTATGCAAATTTACAAAGAAATGGATATCGGTACGGCAAAACCTTCAGAACAAGAACAGCGGGTTTGTCCCCATCATCTTATAAACTTAATCAAACCCGATGAATCCTTTGATGTGAATCAATACCGGTCAATTGCACTTGATAAGATTGAAACACTTGAACAGGCAGAAAAAACATATGTTTTTGCCGGTGGAACTGGTTTGTATATGGATGTATTACGTTATGGGATATTCCAGGGGGTTCCAAAAGACCTGGATTTGAGAAATCGACTTATCGCTGAAGAAGAAAATAACCCCGGAAGTTTAAGGAAGAAACTTGCTCATATCGATCCTCAAAGCGCCCAAAAGATCCATCCCAATGACACAAAAAGAACGATAAGAGCTTTGGAAGTTTACGAATTAAGCGGTAAGACTTTCAGTGAACTTGGAAAACAACGAATACCTGATGAACGTTTTCGGTTGATTTTTTTACTTCCTGATAGGGAAAAACTTTATCAAAACATTAATTTCAGGGTGGAAGAAATGATAAAAAAAGGGTTGATCGAGGAAACACAACAGCTTCTTAAAAAATACCCGGTTAATTCTCAGTCTATGAAAGCCATCGGGTACCGGGAAACAATCGACTTTTTAAACGGTCAATTTGAATCAAAAGATGACTATATCGATACATTGAAAAAGAACACCCGACACTTCGCAAAACGCCAAATTATTTGGTCCAGAAGATACAAAGAAGCCATCCGAATCGATATGGTTGGCAAAACCAAAACGGACATGGTTTTTGCCCTTGAAAAAATGTTTACAAGTTGCATTTCTTCTTGAATTTCTCAATCAAGTGTGGTATACTACCGTTGCTTGAATCGGAGAGGTGGCCGAGCGGCCGAAGGCGCTTGCCTGCTAAGCAAGTGAGGACTTATGTTCTCCGAGGGTTCGAATCCCTCCCTCTCCGCCATTGGCTGAGTGCTCGTAGCTCAATTGGATAGAGCGTTACACTGCGGATGTGAAGGTTGGGCGTTCAAATCGCCCCGAGCACACCAAGACTAAAAATATCTTAAAAAGAGAGGGCGATGGATGCGTCCTTTTTTACTTATCCTTTTAACTTGTTTTACTATTTTAATAGTATGTTCTTGCGATGATGCCAGCACAAACGTCTTTTTTCGTGGAGACTTTATTAAAGAACAAACCCTTTCATTAATCAATAATTCCCATTACACGCTTGACATCTGTGTTTATTCCATCTCAGACGAAGTAATTGTCAACACAATAGAAAAGAAGGCCCAAGAAGGTGTTCGTGTTCGAATTTGTACAGATAATGCTTATCCTTTGAACATTGATAAAGTAAGTATTGTTTACGATTCAGGAGGACTCATGCACAACAAATACATGATATCAGATGAACGCCTTGTGTGGTTTGGTTCCACCAATCTTACCCCCACCAGCCTTGAAGACCATGAGAACAACATCATTATCAGTGATGATATCAACCTCATTCAAACCTTTCAAAATCACTTCAATCAATGCTTTTCAGGTTTGTTTAAAACTGAGCGAACAGGAGCGGGATCACCCGTTTTGAAATTTTCTCCTGAAGAGGATTGCTTTGATTTTTTGTTAAATGAACTTTCTAAAGCACAAAAAACAGTTTATATTGCCATGTTTGCCTTTAGTGATAATCGTATCGCCCATTATCTGAAAGTCCTTTCTTCAAAAGGGGTTAAAATCCATATTTTGGCGGATAAGGACTGGAATCTTTCCAGTATTTACAGTGATATTGATGATATGGCAAGATATTCATCCGTACGAATGGATGTGTCAGAAGCGTTGTTGCACGAAAAATTTATCGTCATTGATGAAAGGGTTCTGCTTACAGGTTCTTACAATTACACCGCTTCAGCACAAACTAGAAACGATGAATTCCTGTATAAAAGTAAGGCTAGAACGCTTGTTAAAAGATTTACAGACCATTTTCTCAATCTTTGGGAAGCATCAGATCCAAAATGACCAATTCGGGTGGGCAGTTAAAACGCCCCGGAAACCATTGCCCAACTCCCCTTGTCACATAAATCATTGTTTCCTTCCGTTTGTATTCTCCCGCATAGAATTCAATGTTTCGTCCGTTTCGCCAATCCAAGATTTTTTTTGTTAAAAATGGGATCACATATTGTCCCCCATGAATATGCCCGGACAGAACCAAATCATAGTGTTCTATTACATCTTTTTTATCCTCTAAACCTATTGGAGAATGAATTAACAAGATGGACAAATCAGGTTGTTGTTTCTCATCTATAAGGGTTGTTTGTGAGAGAAAATAATGTGATTCCAAACCGGTTATACCGATCTTAAAATCTTTTATGGTTTCATAAATGGTTTCTTTATCGATGAGTGTTATCCCCAGATTTTTAAAACGCTGCTTCATATGGACTGGTGCATATTCCTCCCAATTCCCAAAGTTGGTGTAACAAGGAGCAATTTTTTCCAGGTTGTGAAAGAATAATTCCAGATCATGAACATCCGTCAATTTTCCCAAGGCATCTCCTCCAAAGAGGATAATATCCGGATAATAACCTTCGATTTCATCTAATAAACGCCGGTGAAAATCACGATGTTTATACATATGAAGATCTGCAAAAAAGGCAATTCGTAATTCATTTTCCAAAGGATATGCGGCAGGAGTCTCAGATGTTCCGATATAGGTGACATTCAATCGATTGGGTTCTACAAGAAATACATAGATCCCCAAAAATAAAAGTCCTATCACAATAAACAGCAAGATTCTTCTTCTTTTTTTGTTCTTCACTTTCTATCTTCTCCGACTGGTTCACGATTTTGCATGGTTTTGACCCTTATCAAAGATTGCTCCAAGTCCGTTTCAGCGATTCTTAATTGATTCAGGTTGATCTTGTAATTGTTATCTGTGGCAATACATTTTCTCAAATCCAAACTCCTTCGTAGACAATTGTATACACCTTCACGAACAACAAAATCAATCTCAGCACCGGTTAATCCATGAAGTTTTTCTGCAAATTGTTCATCGTCAATCTTAGATGATAAAGGCATGTCCCTTGTTTTGATTCTAAAAATATCACGACATCCTTTTTTTGTGGGTTTATTGATAAAAATCGTGTAATCAAACCTACCTGGACGCAAAAGGGCTACATCCAACGACTCATGACGGTTAGTGGATGCAATGACACATACTTTCCCATAATCTTCTATACCGTCCATTAAAGACAATAACTGGGTGACAAATCTGGATTCACTCCTTAGGGTTTCACTGGAAGATCTTTTTTGCGCAACTGCATCAATTTCATCAAAAAAGATGATGGAAGGCTGTTTTTCCCTTGCATCCGAGAAAATACCTCTTAGATTGGCTTCAGATTCTCCAAGGTATTTGTTCAGTAATTCCGGGCCTTTGATGGCAATAAAATGAGCATTGATCTCATTCGCTATGGCCTTGGCGATCATCGTTTTACCACAACCTGGTGGACCATATAACAAAATCCCCTTATGAGGCTTTATTCCCATATAGCGAAATAATTCAGGCCTTTTTAAGGGCAGCTCGATTACTTCCCGGATACTTTGAATGACATCATCGATACCACCAATATCCGAGAAGCTAACCGGAGGAATGTTTCTATTTTCTCCTTCCTCCTCTATTGGTTCTCCATTTAGATTTGGTTTAATCCCTACCGCTTCCAGCATATCACTGCCTGAAACCGTTTTTTTGAACCTGATTTGCCATCTTTTATCAGAATTTAAATCCACCTGATCCGGTAGTGCATGCAGTAACTTTTCCACCGTTTCCATGTTAAAAAACGGACAATGACGGATATATTTTTTTTCGATTTCAAGCTGTAAACCTTCCCGTATATCATCTTTAAAAATGACCCACAGATTTTCTTCCTCAAAATACCCAAAATCAAACCAATAGACTCTTTCCTCTGAATAATCCTTTATCTCTTCAACCGATGAAGTGTCAATAACGTTTAACAAACGGCATCCCCAAAGCGAATCAGCACAGTACGTTTCACCTTCTCCAGAATCTGTACGATAAAAACCGCAACGAAAGATTCTCAGAACCTTTATCATTTCCTGATAATCCATCTGCTTACCTTCAAAAAGCATCTTTGTTGATTCCCAATCCTTGATGAGAGCTACCAACCTTCCGATTTCGGAAGTCTTGAACGTAAACTCCTCTTTATCAATTCTCGCACTGTTTTTACCCTTAAAAGGAGAAGCAACTGTATGATGTTCAAATCCGCGGATAAGATTTACCGCTTCTTTGTAATACCAGGAATCTTCTTCGTCAAACTCCACATAAAAATAATGCTGATTTGTAATTTCTGCCTCACCCCTCAGTATTTCCTGCTTTTGAATTATAGCATTAAGTGGTCAGTTATTTGAAGCGGTTGTTTTTGTATTCTAAGAGATTTTGTTTCTGAAGATGCACCTTGTGGGTACCTCAACGATAGAACTTTATTAGTAAATTATGTTATAATAATATTATAACATCAAACCAATAACAGGGGGTAAAGGACATGGAAAAATTAGACAGAAGTCTGCCTGTCCCGTTGTATTACCAATTGTATAAAGAGCTTAAAAAGAAGATTCTAAATTCCAAGCTGAAACCGGGAGATCCGCTCAGCAGCGAATTTGAATTTTGTAAAGAATACAAAATCAGCAGACTGACCGTAAGAAAAGCACTTGAAGAATTAAGTAGAGAGGGATTGATCACAAGATCTCGTGGTAGAGGAACTTTTGTTTCTCAAAGCAAGCAAGAAGAAAATCTTACCGAATTACAGGGATTCACCGATGAAATTGAAAAACAAGGGCAGCAAACCAGTTCAATAGTTCTTGAAAACCGTCTTGTGGAACCACCTCCGGAGGTTGTTCAATGTTTCTCTATTTCTGATGACACACCTGTCATATTCCTAAAAAGACTTAGACTAGTTGATAACTCACCAATGGCTATAGAATCGGCCTACTTTAACACAACTCTCAATCCGAGACTATTAAAATTAGTTCAAATGGATATGGAACATCATTCAGTCTATAATTTCTTTAAAAAAGATTTGGGAATTGTACTTGAATACGCTGATGAAATCATAGAAATCCACAAACCGGTAGAGGGTGACCGGGAAATGTTAAAGATTAAAAGCAATGATTGTGCTGTTTTAAGAAGGCGATATACTTACATAGAGGAAGACAAATGTATTGAATACGTTATTTCACTATACCGTGGAGACAAATACAAGTTTAAAGTTCGTCTTGGAGCGGGGTATGTCACTCAATGACCATCAACAAAATTGTCGAAAAAGCTATCCAGAAAAAACTATTCCCGGGAGTTGTAATCGGTGCGACTAATTCTTCAAAAACTCTTTCCTCAGAGACCTACGGCACTTTGGATGAAAAAACAACAACCAACTTAGAAACTCTCTATGACATTGCCAGCCTGACAAAAGTTACTTCCACTCTGCCTGCGGTTCTAAAATTGGTTCAAACAGGAGAAATAGACTTGTTTGATAAAGTCTCCGATTACATTGAATTCACGGATAACGAAACGCTGATTTGGCATCTCCTTTCCCATACTTCGGGAATGCCCCCTTATTCTTCAGCTTATCAATATAAAACCTCTCGTGAAGAAATCCTTCATGAAATAAAGACAGAACTCTTTAAAAGCCAACCCGGAAAACAAGTGGTGTATTCCTGTCTTAATTACATTTTGTTAATGACCATTGCGGACAAAGTGACAGGTGATTTTCAAAAATACGTTAAAGAAGAAATATTCAAGCCCCTTGGTATGAATAGCACGGGATATAGACCTATAGACAACACCAACACAGCACCTACATCCACAAGAAACGGCATCCTTTTAAAAGGTGAACCTGATGATGAGTTAGCGTTTTATCTGGGCGGGATCAGCGGAAATGCCGGGATTTTCTCCAACCTTCCTGATTTACTCAAGTACGCCAGAGAAATACTCAACCCGAAAAAGGTTTTTTCCAAACAAACCATTCAAACTTCCAGAAGAAGATGGACAGATGGCATATCTGGAGATCAGAAGGGTTTGGGTTGGATGCATTACACATTTGCCTCTTCGGGCGGTAGTTTCTTATCTGAAAAAGCTTTTGGACATACTGGCTTCACCGGTACTTCCATGTGGATCGATCCGGAAAACGACCTGGCAATCATCATCCTGGCAAACCGATGCTTCTATTCGCGCCATGAACGAATAGCCGAGATGTTGAGATTCAGAAGAAGAATTTCCAACCGCCTGGTTTCTGCCCTTTCAATGGGGGAGACATTATGAAACGGATCGTTGCAACCATGTCAGGAACTTCGTGTGATGGATTGGATATCGTTTACTGTGAGATCGAAGGGAATTTCACCAACACAAAATTAATCCGTCATCTTTTTGAATCACTACCATATGATGGCGAACTCACTAAAAAATTGAAACTGCTAACATCGGGCGAAGCAAAAGTTGGTGATATCGCAAGAGCAAACGTTTATTTAGCACAAATTCAAGCCGAAATGATCAATCGCTTTATTGAAAAAAACGACTTAACAAATTTAGATTTAATCGTCAGCCATGGACAAACCGTTTTTCACGATACATCGGAAAAAGAAGGAAAATTCTTCCCAAAATGCACATTGCAGATTGGCGATGGAGATTACATCGCTTGCATAACTGGTGTTCCGGTACTTTCTGATCTTAGAATGAAAGATATGGCTGTGGGCGGCCAAGGAGCACCTGTAGTCGTTTATACCGATTACATTTTGTTCTCATCTGAAAAAGAAAGTGTTGGTCTTCAAAATATAGGTGGCATCGGAAATATCTCGATTATAGGTAAAAACTCAGATCCCGATGAAATAATGGCCTTTGATACTGGTCCCGGAAATATACTGATTAACAAAGCATGTGAACATTACCTGGGTGTAGCATACGATAAGAACGGTAAATACTCACGAAAAGGGACAGTCATCCCAAAATTGCTGGAGTATTTATGGCAGATAGAACAAGATTATTTTAAACTGCCTCCGCCAAAATCCACAGGAAGAGAGATCAGGTATAACGATGATTATTTTCTAAAGATTATTAATAACTCAAAAGAGTTTGATTATAAAATCGAAGACATCCTGAAAACCATCGTAGAATTTACCGCACAAACTATGGTTCGTTCTTATCGAGAATATGCTTATGAACCCGATATATTAATCATATCAGGCGGTGGCTCCAAAAACACCACGCTAATCGAATCACTTGAACACAATCTCCTCCATTCCCAATTAAAAATCATGGATGAATCTATCAACGATGCCAAAGAAGCCATTGCATTTGCAATCATGGGAAATGAATATCTCAACGATCACTTTACCAACATTAAAAGTGCAACCGGTGCTGTTCGCAGCGTACAAATGGGGAAATTGTCCATACCGGATTAATTTTTTAATAGAACCAAAAAAAAGGAGTTGATTGAATGCTTAATTTTATTCAATGAGTTCCCCTGTGAAATGTCCTTATAGCATTATCATTTAGGATTCTAAAGCTCATTCAAACCTTTTTTAACTATGATAACACGAGTCTCCTCAACAAAAAAACACACTCTTTCGAGTGTGCTATCTGGTAGCCCCACGGGGAATCGAACCCCGACTTTCGGACTGAGAATCCGATGGACTAGCCGTTATCCTATGGGGCCAGAAAAAAAGAAATGCCAGGCGATACCTACTCTCACATGGCGTGATGACCATACTACCATCGGCTGCGGGAAGCTTAACTGCCGGGTTCGGGATGGAGCCGGGTGTTTCCTTTCCGCATAAGTTCACCTGACAATACC
>JAYEGQ010000261.1:0-1823 GCA_034659095.1 Thermotogota bacterium | reverse complement strand
AATTATGTCAGTATGCTGAAAGACAGTGCTATCACAGTGATATTACTGGTTGTAGGTGTTAATTTATCTCGTATCCCAATAAAATTAATAAATTTGTTCAGTATTTTACCCGCTTCTTTGATGAAATTATTCCTTCCCCCAGCTTTGGCACTGATCGTAGGAAAATTAATCGGAATGGAAGGGTTGGTCTTTCAAATCTTTGTCCTTGAATTGGCAATGCCGACCGCTGTCAACACCGCTATTCTTGCAGAAGGTCTTTCAGAAGCAAACAGCCACGAAAAGGAAAAAGAATTCGCCAGTGCAGTCGTGGTCTATTCAACCTTTCTGTTTTTATTCACCTATCCCATTTGGTTCTCCATTGTAAGTGGAGGAATCTGATCTCAAATTGAAAAAGAAATTAAAAGATATTGCTTACGATGCCCAGTATTTAAAAAATTTAAGCGATTTACGGGCAAAATCCAAATATATCAGAACAAGCTGTTCAAGGGAAAGACTCAAGAATATTTCAAAAAAAGAACTTAGGGTGTTGCTGAAAAAATACGATGAAAGACTGTTCGAAAAACTGAAATTAAAAGACACACTCAGTATCGTCATTGCCTTTGATGAAATTCTCTACGGAAACTCTAAATTTAAAACTCGATTGAAAGAAGCATTAAGAATCCTTGAATGTGATGATTGGACTTTATCGCCATTTCTCTTTTACACAGCCCCAAGATATTTTTACCTGCCCTCAAAAGGGCTAATCAATTACGCAAAGAGGCAGCTGAATATCAACTCCTCCCAATTCACCTATCTACAGTTTAACACCAAAATTGCCCAAACGTTGAAAGGATCGGATATTTCCGACTACTTTAAAGATCCCATTGAATTAGAAGCAGCCTTTAAAACGCTATCCTATGATAGTTCACCTTTTGGACCCCAAACAACCCCTTTTTCAGATTCTCAGGATATCAAAATCCAAACAGAAATCCTTGAAGAAATACAAAAAATTGATATTTACCGATTAAAGGAACTGGAAATAAAATGGATAAGAGACTTTTATGCTTCCTTGGAAGCCCATCAAAAAGACTCCTTGATTGAACATCTTAGAACCCACTTTGTCCATCCCTATTTAAGAAGGCTGATGACACAAAAACCAAAAACCGGCCTCGTCATCGATGGAAGTAATATCATGTTTTCCGGTTTAATCGAGCCGGACCCTCTGAGATTAAAAGAGTTGTTGAATATTTTAGGTATCAATGATATTCTCTATTTTCCCTTATTATTTATCTTTGATGCCAATGCAGATTTCATTGTCAAAAAACGAAGAGATTACTGGGAAAAGACTTTTTTAAAAAATCCTTCAGTCATTTTTCATTCCCCAGCAGATGAACTGGTTTTAAAAATGGCTTATGAAAGAAAATACCACATTATCTCTAATGACAAATATCGAGAATACAACGCAGAAGACGTCAACATCTTCCAATTCCGCCCCGACCGGGGGGAGTTTTATTTGAAGCGGGTTAATTAAACCATATTAAGTTGATATGTATATTTTCTACCAAATAAGGTTGATAAAACAATCAATTATCCTCTAACGAAAGGATCACAAAAGTCTCACTTTCATAATACTTAACCGGAAATTCTTCAGAGACTATCTCTTGCGCCAGAGATAATAAGCCCTCAGTCTTTTCGTATAGATAAGCTTCTGAAAAATAAGCGGGATTTGCCATAGCAGTTTGGTACAAAGTGGAATCTGTTGTTATGAATTGACCATCTCCGTTGTAGAAGAAAATAACCTGATATGTGGACTTTTCATCTGTCAGGATGGTTGAAAAACCTTT
>JAYEGQ010000260.1:0-1829 GCA_034659095.1 Thermotogota bacterium | reverse complement strand
CGGGGAATCCGACTCTCGGGACCAAAACTGGGAAGACCGCCAAAAGATGAAAAAAAGACCAAGGCCCATAAAAAGCTGGAATACCAAGATTCATGTGAAAGAAACGAAGTGGAAGGCAAATTTGGAGAGCTACTACCGGAGCTCTCTCAATTTTTTTGTTATTTTTTGGTTTTTGGTCAAAATATCCAATTTTTTCGACGTTCTACGAACATTCTCTTCCAAAAAAAGGTGTTTTGCATTTAGTTGTTAATATTGTGTGTCTGAAATTTTGGGATTTTCGTTTTTCAGCAGGCCCTAATTAAATTAATTTTTTTGAGCAAGAGGTGTATCCTACATTCCCATCTTTAATATTTTATATTTCAGCAGTATTGTTGATGCATTCAATTTCTCTATATTTATTAATTCTAATTGCAAGTCTTTTTCCAAACGATCCGCCAGATTAGTTCCGCTTTTAAAGATGATGGGTTCAACGGTCAGATGGAGTTCGTCTACAAGGTTGAGGTTCAGGAATTGTTCGTAGATGCTTTTGCCCCCCACGATGCAGCACTCTTTTTCGCCTTTTTCCTCGAGGTTTTTGATGAGTGTTTCGGGCGATTTGTTGGTAAAGACAACATCTGGCAGTTGCTTTTCTAACAATTCCTGATTTCCTGTCAAAACGTAAACCGTTCTGTCTTTGAGAGGCTTGTTGATGGTCTCAAAGGTTTTTCTGCCCATGATCACGTTTTTGGCTTCTTTGGTTCTTTGGATAAAATATTGAGTGTCTTCTTTGCTGGTCCAGTCTAAAGAAGAACTGCCGCCCTCGACGGCTATCTTGCCGTTTGCTGAGAGGGCAGCGATTAATATCTTTTTCATCTATGATTCGGTCCTGAATACGAATTTTTCGTTGCTGAACATCTTGGATGCCAAAAACACCAGGACGCCGGTGGCTGCCAGGTTAATGAGTAGGGTAATTCCGAAATTCATCATGGGCAGTTCCGGGGTGGTGAATAGTTGTTTTAATGTCAAGATGCCGTTGATCAGCGGGATAAATATGAGTGAGGTCGTTTCTTTGAATGCTTCAGGTTGCATGCTCATAATCCCGAATATGATGACAATGATGTAAATGGGCATTGCATAAGACCCAGCTTCTTTAACGCTTCTGGCAAAGATTCCAACCACAACGATTATAGCGGCGACAAGAACAGCCATGGTAAGTGTGATAAGGAAAAGCATTACAATAGTTGCTGGTGTAAAGGCTGACAATGCATTCCCGGGGACATCCTTAAGGATGGTGGTAAAACCAATGGAGAAGGCGATGACTGATATGGTGGCAGTTAAGATGTTCATAACCATGATGTACAGGATTTTAGCCCAGGCGATAGAGGTTCTGGATACCTGATTAGATAAGAGGATTGTCAGTGTTTGTCTTTCTTTTTCGCCTGCGGTAGTGTCGAAACCGATCCCGAAGGAGGATGAAAACAGGTAAATAACCAGCATATAAGGGAGAATCGAACCAAAGATACCACCGGCCACTTCCTTTTCTGTGGCGATATTTTCCTGAACCAGATTCGGCATATCCAAAATGGAGGCACTCATCCCATTATTTTCAAGTTCTTTTCTTAAGTATTGATCTCTCAATCGATTGATGCTGTAATTAACACTATTTCTTATATTGGAAGAAGCAGAAGATTCAGAGTAAGAATACATCTTGATTTGTTTGGTCAAAGCACGCGTCAAAGAAGGGCGTTGGGAAGTAACCGGTGGCATGTGGGTTGAAGCTGATTGCAATGTCCCATCTGGTGAATCCTTAGTCAGACAATTCTTATATGGAATGAAATTTTTTCGAGAGG
>JAYEGQ010000259.1:0-1831 GCA_034659095.1 Thermotogota bacterium | reverse complement strand
AAGAAAGGTTCATATAATGAAACCCAGGTGCGTCTTGAATTCATAAATCCTTTTTTTGAAGAATTAGGCTGGGATATTACTAATAAACAAGGCAATGCAGAAGCGTACAAAGAAGTAATTCATGAAGATGGTATAAAGGTAGGTGGTGTTACAAAAGCACCTGATTATTGTTTTCGCATTGGCGGTGTTCGTAAATTCTTTCTGGAAGCAAAGAAACCCGCCGTAAATATTAAAAAAGATATACACCCTGCATATCAGTTGCGCCGTTATGGATGGAGCGCTAAGCTGCCCCTGAGTATTCTAACAGACTTCGAAGAATTCGCAGTTTATGACTGCCGTGTAAAACCCGCTAAAACGGATAAGGTATCACATTCACGTATTCTCTATATGAAATATACTGATTATATAGAGCGTTGGGATGAACTCGTAAATATTTTTTCTCCTAAAGCGATTTTAAAGGGTTCCTTTGATAAATATGTAAAATCCAAAAAAACTAAAAAAGGTACTGCCGAGGTTGACAAAGCTTTCTTGCAGGAAATTGAGCGTTGGCGTGAACTTTTAGCTCGTAATATTGCTTTGCGTAATCCTGATCTTAATCAGAGAGAACTTAATTTTGCTGTTCAGCAGACAATTGACAGGGTTATTTTTCTCCGTATTTGCGAAGATCGGGGCATTGAAAATTATGGCAGGTTAATGGCCTTGAAAAATGGAAACAATGTTTACAGACGATTATTTCAACTTTTTCGCAAAGCGGATAATAAATATAATTCAGGCTTGTTCCATTTCAAAAAAGAAAAAGATCGTGATAATTTCGACAATCTTACCCCAAGCTTAACTATTGATGACAAGACTTTAAAAGACATCTTTAAAAATTTATACTATCCTGACAGCCCTTATGAATTTTCAGTTTTACCTGCCGATATATTGGGGCAGGTGTATGAACAATTTCTTGGTAAAATTATTCGCCTGACACCGAAACATCAGGCAAAAATAGAGGAAAAACCGGAAGTTCGGAAAGCAGGAGGGGTGTATTATACCCCGACCTACATAGTTAATTACATCGTAAAGCAAACCGTAGGAAAACTTGTTGAAAATAAAAAGCCGGGGCCGAGAGGCGCTGTAAGCAAATTAAAAATATTAGATCCCGCCTGTGGTTCCGGCTCTTTTTTGCTTGGAGCATACCAGTATTTACTTGATTGGCATCGTGACCAATACGTGAATGATGAACCTGAAAAATGGGCAAAAGGTAGAACTCCCCGTCTTTACCAAACTGATAGAGGAGAATGGCGATTAACAACTGATGAACGAAAACGGATTCTTTTAAACAATATTTACGGTGTTGATATTGATCCGCAAGCTGTTGAGGTGACAAAGTTATCCCTTTTACTGAAAGTATTGGAAGGCGAAGACGAACAGAGCATCGGCAAGCAAATGGCATTGTTTCAGGAGCGGGTTTTACCGGATTTAGCAAATAATATCAAATGCGGCAATTCTCTTATCGGGCCTGATTTTCACGAAAATCAGCAGATGAGTTTGCTTGATGAAGAAGAAATGTATCGGGTAAATGTTTTTGATTGGAACGCGGAGTTTATAGAAATCGTGAAAAGCGGCGGTTTTGATGCGGTGATTGGGAATCCGCCTTGGGGAGCATCCTTTAATAATCATGAAAAGGAATATTTCCGAAATAGTTTTTCCGAAGTCCATATACGCACCCCAGAATCTTTTAACTACTTTGTTTATAAAATGGTAACACTAACAAAACATAAAGGAAGAATTGGTGTAATCATTCCAAGTAGTTTTCTGAATCAGCATGAATTTGAAAAAAACAGAA
>JAYEGQ010000258.1:0-1841 GCA_034659095.1 Thermotogota bacterium | reverse complement strand
ACTATCTGGTTGAGGTTCATATTCAAGGATGTAGCCTGCTTCATAAAGCTCATCTAAAAAGAAACTAAAGTAGAATTCTTCTTTACTGTCATATTTCATTTCATTTTCCCAAAAAGCTCAGCAGCATGTTGCACGGACTTTGCGCCAAATCCACCGCCTGCTAAATAATTGTTGGCGTCTTGAATCAGCCTTTCTGTTTCAGTGAGTCTTTCTTTCAGTCTTATAACGACTAACATCACAGCAAAATTGTTAATCCATGTCGGATTATCCTTAATAAAAGACAGAATTGTAGCTCTGTCACGATTCAGATCATAGAGGATACCTTCAGTCGGCTGGTTTACGAATTTGTCCAGATCGGTAGAAAGCAGACCGTCAATAGTCATAAAAACTATCCTGCCGGCCTTTTCGCTTTCTAAGATTATTTCTTTTATGTTTTTGCTCATTAATGTTTCTCCTTAAAAAATCACAACATCGGCGCAGAAAACACGTCAACATCTTTTCTTGGGTTATTATCTGGGTTGTCGCTGTATTTGATGTCAGAGTCAAGCGACTGGTTGTATTTTGCCGTTGCCAATTCCATTATTTTTTCCCTAAAAAGTTCTATCGTTTCCAGTGCGTCAAAACATGATTGACAAAGTATTTTGTCATATTTCATGTTCCATCCAGCGTCCGCATTTCCACAACAATAACAACCCATGTATTCCTCCAAAAAAATAACGATTAAGCTGACTTGCGATAGGCTTTCCTGGCTTTATCAAATTCGGCAAGAAGCTCCGCAATTCTTAAGATAACGTCACCAGGCGGCATGGTATCCCCGTGCTCATATTTGCAAAGATTCACCTGCCCGACCTTTAGCAACGTCGCCATGTCTTTCTGGCGTAATCTTAGTTTCTTTCGTGCATTCAGCACGTATTTTGCAGTTTCCATAAATATGACATATATATCCCTTTAAATTAAAAGTCAAGCAAAAAAAAATATAAATATAAGTTAAGCTATTTTGTTAGAAAAGCGGCGAAATCCCTTGTATTTCAAGCATATATATTTTTTAAAGAATTTCCTTGACAGCAATTAATAGAAATGCTACGAATAGCCAGAATTGAAAAATACCAAAGGAGAAAGCATGAAATTCATTTCCGAAAAAGACCAAGAAAAATTATTTAAAATGTTTGAAGACGGGGCTCAAGGTATCAAAGTTGCGCTTCTGCCGGAACATTGGGCGCATGGCGGAGATGAAGGGTTGTCGTATTGTTTGAAATGTTGCAAAAAGGAAGTAGCTCAATTGCGCAAAGAAGACCCTGAGAACAAAGATGATTACTACGTTGACGGTGGGTGGGGCACGGAAGGAGATTCAATCGCTTTTTGTGAAACTTGTGAGGCATTACTTGATAACTCCCTAACTGACTATGGAAGCGAAGAAGAAGTAAGACACTTCTTAGAGCATGGTTTCGACGTTAATAATGAATATGATTGCTATTCGATGACACGGGTAATTTGTGGGCATGGTTGGCGACCATGGGATGATAAAGAGTCTGATTTGAATTTTTATGAAGATCTGCACAAACTATGCAAGCGAATATTAGGCACTATTGCCAACCCTGGCAAGCGTTGCTCGTAAGCCCAGGAAGCCAAAACCCAGACAGTGCAAACGCTGTTTGCCGAAGTGGGCAGAGGCATGACATTAAAAGAACTATATAAGTTGAGAGGCATCCATGAATTGTCTTGTATGCAAAAAAGAAATTCCGTCCAACCACGTTTGCTTATTTGGTCCAAACGGCTCAATCTGTATGAGCTGTGAGTTTAAAAAAATTGACGTTTGGCATATTACATTAGTAGACGATTCT
>JAYEGQ010000257.1:0-1853 GCA_034659095.1 Thermotogota bacterium | reverse complement strand
GTGGACAAGGGCGGGGGTTTGGTTTTGGGGAGGGGAGAATTGGGAATTTTTTTCAGAACTGAAAATAAATGAATGGTGTTGGATTAACTGGTGCCAGGAAGAAGAGGCCGAATATGACAACGTAAAGGATGTAATGGTTTACTGGTTTTTGGAGATTTAAAATTGGGTATCTTTCTTTGTTTATGATTCCGAATATATGTGATGCAATGACTATTGGAATGATTATTAAAGCTGGAGTGTAGAGCCATTCAATTGCTGGGGTGAAACTGAGATACATCTTTTTTAGTATGATAGTTGATATGACGAAGGATTGTGATCGAAAAAAGACCCAGCAGGTGATGACAAATAGGTATGTTGCCAACCAGGTTATGGCTGTTTTAAGAATATTCTTTTTTTCTTTCTCTTCGCCTTTGATTTTCATGTAATATTTATGGACTGCAAGACCTGCCCCATGGATTCCTCCCCATATTACAAAGTTCCAGCTGGCACCGTGCCATAGGCCTCCCAGGAGCATAGTGAGCATGAGGTTGATGTAGGTTCTTTTGGAACCCTTTCTATTGCCGCCAAGGGGGATGTACAAATAGTCTCTTAGCCAGGTGGAGAGTGTGATATGCCATCTTCTCCAGAACTCGGTGATATTTTTGGATATGTACGGCATTCTGAAATTGATGGGGAGTTCAAATCCCATGCATTTCGCTAAGCCTATTGCCATATCAGAGTAGCCGGAGAAGTCGCAGTAGATTTGGATGGAATAGGCGATGACTGCCAGCCATATGGTTTTGCTTTCATAGAGTCCGGGTGCTTCAAAGACTCTATCGACAAAGAAGGCGAGACGGTCTGCAATTAAGACTTTTTTGATCATTCCAAATATGAAGATTTAGTCGGTCTTTTTTCCAACCATGTGAAGAGTTTTTTCTTATTGCTCCAGAATCTCAACCCGATCTTTGTAGGCGAGTATGATGTGTTTGTGTATGGTTGTTCCTGCTGCAAGTCGTTGGAATTTTTGGTCTTGTTCGTATCGTTTGATTTGGTCTTTGGCTTCTTTGATTTTTTCTTGGGGGTCTTCTTTGTCTTTGATGTATTTGAGTTCCCATATTTGGGAGTTTTTGATGTTATATCTGGTGTCGGGGACGAGGACGATGTCGGAGTAGCCTTTATTCATTTCCAACTCAGAGTAAGGAATATAGGCTTGGGTGATGGATAAGAAACTCATCAGGATCATTTTGAGGTGTTTTTCTTCCAGTTTGATCAGGTCTCGGTTACTGAGGTAAGGGAGGACTTGGTTATAGGTGTATTCGATAAAGGGAGCAGCTTCTCCTGTTTTGACCATGGTTCTTAAACGGTCTTTGATGGCTGTGGTGATCATATAATCGTCAAAAGTGTCTTCGTATCGTTCCCGGATGTATTCGTAAAAGAGTCTTTTGATTACCAGGTTGGGTATCTTAAGGATGACTTCGTCAATGTCTTTTTCTTTGATGGTTAACAATCCCATATAGTACATGAGGGAGATGAAGGATTCTTTGTAGCCGATTCGTTCCAAGGGAAACATCTGGACGATTCGGGTGTTGATTTGTTCTTCTTCCAGGATTTGCTCGATTCGTGAGACTCTTTCATTAATGACTTTTTCACTTTGTTTCTGGGTGTATCGTTTATCTTCAGCAACTAAACGGCTGAGTTTTCCGTAATCTGTTCTTACATTCATGTCGATGATTTCTTTTGGATAGCTTCCATTCTGAAAGTATTTCATAAAATGTAGAACCATATCGGGATTGTACAATCGAGTTTGAGCATCTTCGTTAAAAAGGTACCCGTTGTAATAGTTTTTCATATCTTCAAGGGCCTTTGTTCTTTTT
>JAYEGQ010000256.1:0-9501 GCA_034659095.1 Thermotogota bacterium | reverse complement strand
GTCTTCCCAATCTCTCGATCAAGGCATCCATGCATTTAAAAGCAACACCCACACCGGCTAAACCTTTAAAGGGATAGGTATCATCAGTGCGTTTTGGATTTACAACAGCGCGGGCTTCAGGTAATTCATCCTGAACCTCATGATGGTCTGTAATGATAATTCTGAATTGCAAAAAATTAGCGTATTTTACTTCTTCGATTGAGGTTATACCGCAGTCAACGGTAAGTATATTTTTAATGTTTCTGTTAAATAATTCCATAATAGCTGTTTTACTTAATCCATAGCCCTCTTCCAAACGGGTGGGAATATAGTAAATGACATTCCATCCTAATTCTTTCAAAACAGAATAAACTAAAGCAGTAGAAGTAACACCATCTACATCATAATCACCATAAATGGCAATTGTCTCATTCTTTTCTTTGATCTTCATCAAAGTTTCTACAAACGCTTCCATGTCTTTCAGCAAAAAAGGATCATGGAATTTCTCTTCTTCCAAATGCAGATATTCCGATACACTTGTTCGTTGCTCCAATTTGTTATTCACAAATATGGTAGCAAGAAACTCTGGGATATCGTACTTTTGAACCAGTCGTTGTACTTCTTCTTTATCCGGCTCTTGGACAATCCACTCGCATTTCATCCTCCTTGACTCCTTTTTAATTATTTTCGTTAATTATACCATAAAGGGAGAAGTGCTTATCTTTTGTTAACGTTTATTTTAATAATAAAGTAAAAACAATTGATTCTTGAATTACTTCTGCATTTTATGTAGGAGTTTAAAGCTTTCTGATATAATATCAATCGAATTATGTGTTTTGGGGGGGGGAGATTTTGGAAAATCAGGAAAGCAAAACTACTGTAACAATAGACAGCAAAGCAAAAGAACTTTCTTCCGAAGGAAAAAAGACTGTTTCATTTAAATGGTTGATGGTGACCATCATACTGGGTTTGATCATTGTGATCGGCTGTTTCTTTATCGGTGATTTTAAAGAAAATATTGCAGTTTTTAAAAGCATTGATTTATGGTGGTTTGCCTTGTCCGGTGTATGTCTTTTGATTTTTTGGTTATCAGAATCGTTAACCATTTATACAACGGCAAAGATTTCTGGTGTTAAATTGTCTCTATGGAAGTCTATTGAGACAAATATGGTTGGACAATTCTATAATTCTGTCACACCTTTTGCTTCCGGTGGACAACCCATGCAGATTCTTAGATTATACAGGCTGGGCATTGATGTATCCAAGGCAACAGCCGTCTTAATGTCCCGATTTTTGATTTATCAAACAACCATTACCATCTTGGGTGTGTTTATAATGTTTGTCTTTTTTGATAAGATGAATTCATTGCCATCCTTTTCGATATTGGCTGTATTTGGTTTCTTAATCAATTCAGCAGCTATCTTTTTTTTGCTGATCTTTTCTTTCAGTCCGTTATTGACAAGAAAGATTTTTGACCTGATTCTTTTTCTTGTATCCCCGTTTAAATTCGGAAAAAAGATGAAAAAAAGCGAAGAACAATGGATTAAAAAAATTGGAGAATTTCACAGTGCCATGAAAAATTTAGGAAAAGCACCATTCAAATTGTTTATTGCATTTCTCTTTACCTCCATACAGATATTCTTCTATTTTTCAATTCCCTATTGCATATATAGGATGTTAGAATCTCCCACGGTTCCTTTTTCCGAGATCTTTTCCTTTCAGGGTATCTTGTTTCTGATCATTTCCTTTGTGCCTGTCCCTGGAGCTGGTGGAGCGGCGGAAGGTGGTTTTTATCTATTCTTCAAAAACTTCTTTGCCCCAACAAATATTGCAGGTGCTGTCATCATTTGGCGCATTATGTCTTACTATATGAATATTTTTATTGGAGCGCATTTTGCGATGAAAATTCCAAAAAAGAAAAAAGTATGATATAATGTTATTACTTTATTTTCGAGGTGATGACAAATGATAATCGATCATGTTGATATTTATACACCAGATGTTTTTATGCCCAATAGTCGAGTTGTATATGAAGAATCTATTCAGAAAATTCTTACGAACGATATTAGTTCGAAAAGTAACTGTTTTTTGGTTCCAGGTTTTGTAGATACCCATAACCACGGATGCATGGGTGAAGATTTTTCAAATACCGATTTGAAAGGTTTAGAACGAATGGAGGAATTTCTTTATACTAGAGGTGTTACAACTGTTTTAGCTACTACCTTATCACTTCCGTTCGAGAAAATCAAACAAACGGTAGCATTGGTCAGGGCGTATCGAAAAAAGTATCCGAATACATCCATTGCAGGGATTCATTTGGAAGGACCGTTTGTGAATTTGAAGAAAAAAGGAGCCCAAAATCCTGATTATATTAAATCTCCCAATGAAAAAGAAATTGACTTTATCTTAGAAAATAAAGATATCATAAAGGTGATCACTTTAGCTCCGGAAATTGTTGGGAATAAAGTGATCCAAACCCTTTCTTCTGCAGGAGTAACCGTCTCTATTGGACATACATGTGCCAATTACAAACAATCTATAGAAGCCCTTCAATCCGGTGCCACTCGATTCACACATTTATTTAATGCTATGACACCTGTTCATCACAGAGACCTGGGGTCCTCAGGAGCAGGACTTCTGTCGGATGCCTATGTGGAAATCATTTGCGATATGATTCACCTTTCAAAAGAGACGATTCAACTGGTTTTTAAAACAAAAGATCCCGAAAAGATCATCTTTATTTCAGACGCAATGGAAGCCACCGGACTTGAAACCGGGCAATACAATTTGGGAGGCCTTCGTGTGAATGTGGACGAGCATTCTGCCAGACTGGAAGATGGTACATTGGCTGGGTCGGTTCTGAAACTTGACGTTGCACTTGCGAACATCTACAACCACCTTCCTTTGCCCCTAGAAAATATCTTAAAGTGCTTGACGAAAAATCCTTCCATTAGTTCATCCCTTGATTCGGGAATGATTGATGTAGGAAAAAAAGCAGATTTTGTGGTTTTGGATCGAAAAATGAAAGTTGTAAAAACAGTAAAAAATGGACAAACGGTTTACCAAAGAGACAATTAGAATTACTACATAATCTGAGTTATTCAACAACTCTTTTGAAATTATTCTGCTGATGCTCATGTCGTAAAACAAGAATAAATATGATAAAACCAATCAACCCAAAGATAAAACCAATCAACTGATTTTGGCTCATGATTTCTTTTAAGAATAACCACGCCCAAATAATGCTCAATATGGGTTCCCCAACAATGGCAAAGGATACTTCTGGTGCTTTAAATCTGATTAATGAGACATTGACCGCCAAATACCCCAAGAAGGAACACGCGCCTCCTAACCAAAGGATATACAAAAAATCTCGTGTGGTTCCAATCAAAAATCCTTCGTTGTTGATAAGGATCGGAATGAGAAGTACACACATACCGATGATATAAAGAAAGATGTTTAGAAGAATCGGGCTTATTTTCATAATCAGTTGCTTTACGCCCACCAAATAGAAACAGATCATCACGATTCCCAGGGAGGAATAAAGGTCTCCAACTCCAAGATGGGTACTTGTGTTAAAATCACCGATTCCCATGATTAAAATTCCAAACGATGTGATGGCAAGGGGGACCAGCATGATCTTTGACATAGCTTCTTTGTAAAAGAGAATGCTCAAAAAACTGACCAATACAGGCTGAATAAGGATGGGGATCACACCCCCTGCCACAGTGGTGTATGAAAATGCCCTAATCCACAGGAAAAAATGCATTCCCAGTGAGATTCCGGAAATAAACAGGACGAGCAGATCTATTTTACTGAGAGAGATAGCCTTTTCTCTCTTATGATGATTTTTAAGGTAAAAAAACAAAAAAAACAAAAAGGCAAAAAAAAGTCTGTAAAAGGCGATTTTGATGGGTTCTTCCCCGCACAGTTTAATCACAGGCCCCGCGGTTGATAACACAACAATACCAGCTAAGAGAATGAAAAGTGAATTGGTCTTCTTGATCATAAATTTTTATTGAACAATTTGATGATTTCAAAAAGCCACAGAATAAGACTGGCAAATAAGATTGAAAAGATTAGTTCCGAAAAATTAAGGGCTGTCGTTCCAAAGATATCTTGGAAAAAAGGTACGTAAATCACAACAAGTTGAAGGAGAAAACTAATCCCCACTGCCCCATATAAATACGGATTGTTTCCCGAACTGTGTTTGAAAACTGATTTTTGACTTCTGATGCAAAAGGTGAAAAACAACTGAGAAAATACTAAGGTACTAAACAGAATGGTTCTCCATGTTCCTTCTTCCAAAATTAAGTTCTTATAAGATAAACTTGGTATCAGTGTAAAAATGGCAATGATCAAACCGGTTAAAATCAAATAAATCCACTTTGTTCCAATGATATTTCCATCAATGGGATTGGGTTTCCGCTTCATGATGTTCTTTTCAGCTGGTTCTATGGATAAAGATAGTGCGGGAAGACCGTCGCTGATCAGGTTGACCCAGAGTATTTGGAGTGGTAGTAACGGTAAAGGTACACCAAGAAAGGGTCCTAACAGCATGATCCAAATCTCAGCCATATTTGAAGCGAGTATATATTTAATGAATTTTTGAATGTTATCATAAATAGTTCTGCCTTCTTTTACAGCGGCAACAATCGTTGAGAAATTATCATCCAGCAAAACCATATCGGCTACTTCTTTGGAAACATCAGTACCTGTAATTCCCATTGCAAGACCAATATCAGCGCGTTTAAGTGACGGAGCATCATTAACTCCATCTCCCGTCATGGATACGATTTTGCCCTGTCGTTGTAAACTCTTAACGATGGTAACTTTGTTTTCAGGTGTGACCCTTGCATACACAGACTTTTGTTTGACAATTTGGTCTATTTCATCATCGGATTTCCCTTCCAATTCTCTTCCCAGGATGACCTCTTCTCTGTGTTCAATCATATTCAGTTTTTGAGCAATGTAACCGGCTGTTAAGGGATGATCTCCAGTTATCATAATCGGTCTGATACCGGCATCTTTTGCTATTGCAATTGCTTCTTTTACACCTTCCCTTTCAGGATCCATCATGCCAAACATCCCGATGAAGGTCATTTCACTTTCTTTATGCTCATAATCTTCGTCTATTTCGTAATCCACATTCTTATAGGCAATCCCCAAGACTCTCATACCGTTTTTGGCCAGTTTGTCGTGCTCTTCCATAATCTTTTTCTTCCACTGATCGTCCAATTCAAAAATTTCATCGCCATCCAAAACCTGATTGCAATTTTTTATGAGTTGGTCAACTGCCCCTTTTGTAAAAGCCACATTGTGATCAATATCCAAGAGTTTGAGGTATTTGTGAATTCTCGTGTTTTTTTTATCCAATTGCTTAAACATAATATCGTGAACCGTAGACATCATCTTTCTTTCGGATTCAAATGGGATTTCACTGATTCTTGGGAAGAGTTCAACATATTCATCTTTTCCCATCCCGACTTTTTTGGCAGCATACACCAAAGCCCCTTCTGTAGGATCACCAATCACATCGAAATCACCATTCCTTTTCTTTGAAGGTTCCAAACGAGAATCATTACACATGCTTCCCCCAAGAAGCATCAGACTCAGCGCACTTTGATCATCATCGGGAAGAGAATCGGGATCATCGGCATCTTCTTTTCCAAAATCCAACCGGTTGCCGGCCAATTCCAATACGGTAACTCTCATTCGGTTTTCTGTGATGGTTCCCGTTTTATCTGAGCAAATAACGTTGACCGATCCCAATGTTTCAACTGCCATCAAGCGTCTCACCAAGGCATTTCTTGAAAGCATACGTCTGGCTCCCAGAGCCAATGCAATCGTAACAACCGTCGGAAGTCCTTCCGGAACGGCAGCAACGGCAAACGAAACAGCTGTCATGAACATGACTTTTAAGTCTTCTCCGCGAAGAACACCCATCAAAAAGATGATGACGACGATTACCAAAGAGGCAAAAGCAAGGATTCTGCCAAGCTTTTCAAGTCTTTTTTGCATAGGAGTCTGGCCTTCTTCATTCTCCTGGAGCATAGTGGCGATCTTTCCAATTTCCGTTTTCATACCAGTTCTCACCACAACACCGACAGCTCTACCATAACTGACAACGGTTCCCGAGTAGGCCATGTTTTTTCTTCCAGCTAAATCAGTATCCCCTTCAAAAATTTCATCAGCGTCTTTTTCTACCGGTTGTGATTCTCCGGTGAGCGCTGATTCCTGAATCTTCAGATTATGGGTATCAATCATTCTCATATCTGCAGGTACGTAATTACCGGCTTCAAGAAATACAATATCGCCGGGAACTATTTCGGTTGATGAAATGACCTTTTCTGTGCCAGATCTTTTTACTCGTACTTTGGGTATGGACAGCTTTTTTAAGGTGCTCATGGCCTTTTCTGCACGATATTCCTGAGAAAAGCCAATTAAAGCGTTTATTAGAAGAATGATGGAGATGACAATTGTGTCCCTTAATTCGCCAATAAGCCCTGTTATGACTGCTGCCACCAGTAATACGATTACAATTGTTGAGGTAAACTGCATGAGGAATATTTTTATGGGGTTTCTCCCCTTTTTTTCCTCTAATTCATTTTTCCCATATTTTTCAAGTCTTTGGTGAACAACAGATTCCTGAATTCCTGCATTTAAATCAGTATCCAATTTTTCGGCAGTTTCTTCAATTGAATAAGTATGCCATTCTTGTTTGTCCATCAAATCACCTACTTCCAAATATAATATAGTGTATCAGAAAAACAAATTCAATAGATGCCATTATTTCGATTTTTTTTAAAGATTTTTTGGCAAAAGCTTTTAAAATCATTATAAGTGTAGAAATTACCATGAGTGATGATAATTTTTTTCGGCTCAAATGCAAGAACTTTTTTTAAACTTTTTTTCCACTCGTCAACATTATATGCAAATAGAGGTTTCTCAGGCTTTTCAGGTATAAAAAAGCTCATCATCAGATCTCCCACGATGGCTGTTTGATCGTCTAAAAACAGAGAAATTGATCCGGGAGTGTGACCGGGTGTGGCAACGACCTTTCCAGCAATTCCGAATGGTTGTAAATCGGTTTCTTCGTCTTTGATCACAATATCAGCTTCGATAGGATTTGCTACTACTTTTTTACGGTCTTTTTTTATAAATGGTGACAGCAGTTTACCCGTCAAGCTAAAAGGAACAATAGGAGAATTATAACCGTGTTTCATAGTTTCATAATCTCTTTCGTGAATTATGACCTTAGCCCCTGTCTTGTCGTGTAAGGCAGCAGCACAACCATAATGATCTAAATGAGCATGCGTAATCAATATATAATCTAACTGTTCTTCTTCATCCAAGTTGGCATCCAAGAAATGCCATAATGTTGCATAATCCTTTGGATTACCAGTATCCACCAGAAGGTTCTTTTGATCTTTGATCAAGATCGCTTTCGTCATGCTTAGTTTAATCGGAATGATGTTCATCCTATCCACTCCCCTTGTTCTGTTTTATAATGATCATACATGAAAATGAAGAAGTTGGTATATGGAGGATAAATATCTTCAATGGAGTAATTCTTTCAAACATATTGGATAACCGTGTGCCTTCAAATAGCTTGAAACTCACAGACACAATTAAATCAAGGATGAAAAAAGGTGGGAAAACTATTCCTCAAGATGAACGATAAGTCCTTTCCAATTTTAAAAGGCGTTTTTTTAACCCCAACCCCGCTGAGAATCCACCCAACTCCCCGTTTTTTCTGATAACTCTGTGACATGGTATAACCATTAACAGTGGGTTCCTCCCAATGACATTTGCAACGGCTCTAACGGCAGTTGGCTGACCAATTTGTTCTGCAACTTCAGAATACGAACAACAAGTCCCGTAAGGAATTGTCAACAAAGCCTGCCATACCTTTTTTTGAAATTGAGTGCCATGTTGGGAATCTTCGTCTGGTTGATCTTCGTTGAAGAACCATTTCAAATAGTTGTTTAAGTTAAACTCCTTTCTATCACCTTTGATGTATTGTTTGATTTGGTCTTCTATGATTAGTAAATCCGCTGGCTCTTCTCCAATGAATGATTGTTGACGTGCGGATATGGTCTGGTTTGCCTTAACAAACGAAATTTCATACAAATTCTTTTTTTCAAATACAACTGAAAAGAACCCAATAGGCATTTGCATCAGAAAATTCAGTTCAATCATCTCCCAACACGTTCAAATTCCTGATCTTTCTTTTTTCTGCCGCTTTAAGAATTTGTTTGACTCGTTGTACATCCTCAGGTTTTTCATCATCTAAATCCCGATTCTTCTGTAACTTCATCAAAATGCGATCGAGATCCTTATATTTGACCTTCAATGCAAATTCATCGGTGATTCCCGGTATCAGATCTGGAGAAGGGGATTTGTTAATAATAGCATCCGGAATATTTAACTCCCTTGCTAATTCATAAACTTGTGTTTTGTAAAGGTGCATAATGGGCTCAATGTCTGTAGAATCGTCACCCCATTTGACACAGAAACCCGTCAGCATTTCTGTTTTATTTGTTGTCCCCATAACGGCATATTTTCTTTGTTCTGCTTCAAGGTAAAACAGGCACATGCGTATTCGGTGTTTAATACGATAAAAGGCAAGTCCCTTTAAAAATTCCTCATTCCCCGTGCCTTCAAGGTCTTCGATAAAAGTATCCTCTTGTGCCAAATCTTTCCACTTGTCTTTGACATATTTTTCCTGCATCTTTCTCGGTACGAATGAAGCAGGTGGTTTCAGGGCGTAAGCCCCGGTTTTTCTCAAAATTTTACTGATTTTTTTTACTTTGTATCTGATTCCCAAATGCTCACAGAGATCAATTGAATCATTCAAGGTATTTTTAGCTGAATCTCTTTCAGGTAACAACAACCCCAGCACTTTTTCTTTTCCGATTGCCTCACAGCAAAGAGCGGCAACCACTGCAGAATCAACACCACCACTGATACCAATGACACATCCGTCATAATCATATTCTTCTATAGTTTTTTGTATAAAATCGACACAGTCTTTTTTCATTTTTCTCCCTTCTTTTCATTTAGTTTTTATACCATGATTCAGTGGAGTTTCGAAGAACACCTCCGGGAATTTGCTTCACAAATTATTTAAATTGTGCTTTTCTACATGAGATTATATCATTCTTATTCGTATTAAAATTATTTAATAGACGTCTTTATAGTTATATTTCGCTTAGCTTGAAAAGTAATAACACGTATTTATCATATGGTATAAATTTAACGTAACTATTCAGCAGGCTGAATAATTTCAAAAAAAGGAAAAAAGATGTTAAAATAAGAAAAAGAAAAAGATGGGGGGGATGAAAATGATGAAAAGACCAACACGAGAAGAATTGAGAAGACTCATGGAAATATCCCCCGAAGTGATCATAGATTTAATCATGTCATTGTACGATCAAATAGAAGAGCAGGGGAAACAAACACAAAAACAGGAAGAACGGATAAAAGCGCTGGAAGAGCGGTTGAACCAAAACTCGCAAA
>JAYEGQ010000255.1:0-1864 GCA_034659095.1 Thermotogota bacterium | reverse complement strand
ATTCCTTGGGTTTTCTGGTAAAATAGTCTTTGTAGATGGTTTTAATTTGTTGTTGCGCCTGGGCTAATGCCACCGAATTGGCAATAGCACCGGGCTTTCTTTTTAGGGTTTTCAGATAATGGGTGATCTCCATCTGCCACGCTCCTTTTTGGTCGATTCTTTCGTGTCTGCCTACCTTTTTGTTGGTTTTGATGTCGTAAATGATGATCTTTTTCGGATACAGTTTCACTTTCACCGCCTTTTGTGCATATTGATCCGGAACGGAATAATGGTTGGTGTCAATACTGACGGTGGAATATTTATCCACTTTCCGGGTTTGCAGGATGCCCAATTCCATTTTCGGTCTTGAATGTCTTACAGCCGCTCGATCTTCTGTTAGTTTTTCTTGTTTATCTCGATTAATCACCACCAGTCTTTGGTTGAGAAAGGCTTGCGCCTCGCCCAGGGTTTCAAATTCAAGCTTGCGTGAAAACACTTTTGTTTCAATCACTTTCACCCCATTTTCTACATGTCCTTTTTCATTGCCCTTGCGAATGTTGCAAAATCTGAAATCAAAGCTGTAATAGGTGGAGAGTTTCAATAGAGCATCGGTGGGTTCTTTTTCATTTCCGGCTAGTCTTTTGACTGCCACACGCATGTTGTCATAGACCATTTGTCTCGGAGAGCCTCGCATATAATCCAGATAATCCGCATGGGCCTGCAGGAAGCTTTCGGTGTTTTGTCTGTAAAAGAGAACGGCATAGATGTCATTGCTGTAAGCACTCACAAAAACAGCTACTTGTATCTTTCGCATGGCACCATCCAGGAACAGTTTGATTTCTCCCCAATCGAATTCCACCGCTTCTGCTGGGGCATACTGCTGTCGGATAAAGGCTTCTTTGGCTGTTGTTTCTTTGTTTCGGATATAATTGCGAACACTGGTGTAGCCAATATCATAACCGGCTTCTGTGAGTTCTTCATGGATTTCTTTGATGCTCAACAGTTGTTTGTAAATCCCTTGTTCTTTCCGTTGTTTATTGATGTCCAATTGTTGATCGATGAATTGTTCAATCGCCGGTATCATCTTGGGTTTATGCGGATTGTTCCGATTGTACACCGGTTTTTGAACAATCTCTTCGATGATTTCTTCTTTGTCAAGGACCTTTGAATCTTCTGTTTGTAGCTTTTTTAGAGCTTGTTCATATTCTTTCAGATATTTTTTGACGGTGTTTCTGCTGATTCCCATTTCTCTTGCTATCGCCCGATGTGATTTTTTCCCTTGAATGGCTTCTATGATTATTTTTTGTTTTTGAACCAACGTGATCATCCTCGTTACCCTCCACTTTTTGTCATGGAGGTATTATAGTCTTTTTTCTTCTTAGTGGGTCACTTTTCGAGTGATTTCGTGGCTCAGTTTTAGGGTTCTTTCCACTTATGATATACAATTATTGAGATCAATACCATGTACTCCGCCTTTATAGTGCATTTACTAGTTCAGATAAACAAAACTGCCTATAAAATATTGAAAATAAGTATTTCAGAGTCATACAGAGTTATTTTGATTCCCTATTTCTATTGAAAATGGAAAGAACCAGTTTTAGGATAACATAAACACTTTGGGGATTTTCTATGAAATTTAAAAAGAAACCTTTGAAGAACTTACTTCCAGTAATCCGGATTATAAAGAACCATTGTTTAAAAGAAAAGTCAACAAAGATTTATTAAAAGAAGAATTAAAACAATTCACATAAATTGCGAGAAAATTTCAAGTAACTTGTAGGGGTGCCCCTTGTGGGTACCCTTTTTAATGAACGACAAAAAAGGAGGACCAAAAAACGGTCCTCCCTTTTCTATTAGAAATTATCTTAATTATCCGTTATTAATA
>JAYEGQ010000254.1:0-1871 GCA_034659095.1 Thermotogota bacterium | reverse complement strand
GTAGATTCTTTTTAGTACTTCTTTTGGCATTCCACCTGCATTATCTTCGACTTTAAAAGAAAACACGTCTTGGGTTTCATCGATATTTAAGATCACATGTGATGCCCCCGCTTTAATAGAGTTTTGACAAATATCAGCAACATGATCCGATAAGGTTCTTAACGACAAAGCACCACTTCCCTTCCATCAATCTTTTTGATCGCCCTCTCCAATTCATCAAATGATCTGCTTTTACATTTAACCATCATTTTTGCCTCAGAAAAACTGTCAAGATTATGGGAATCGGAGGAAGAAAACACCGTTCTTGAAGCGAATTGAGATGCATATTCCTGGTATTTTGAAGGCATATATAATTCACAGGCCATGTCATAGGGTTCTTGTGGAATTAAGCCTAATTGAACAATCACACCCATGGCTCTTTCTACATGCGCGTATACGGGGATTCCATTAAATTTCCGAATTAACGCTACTGTTTGATCTAAGGTTAATGTAGTTGGAAAGCCAAAGGGTTTTAAAACCATGTCCTGAAACTCATCTTGTTCATCGACTGTCAGTTGATACCCGTTTTTCTCGGGATCAATTTGTATTGCTGGTAATGCCTCTTCCACTTCTTTTCCGGCCTTTTGTGCGGCTTCAACATCAGGGAAATACCCCAGCACATGTATATCTTCAACCGTTTGTATCTCTATTCCTGGTAAAAATGCCACACCTGCTGCCTTAAAAACACTTTCAAAGGGTCTCAAATTCCTTGTTGTATTATGATCCGTTAGTGCTGCCCAATCAATGTGTTTCTCTACCAGTTGTTTTACAACCTCATTGGGTGTCATGGTAATATCAGCACAGGGTGAGAGGCATGAATGAATGTGAAAATCAGCCCTGTAACATTGCATAGATCTTTCCGGTAATAACAAAAGCATCTTGTTTGCTTTTCAACAAACAAATGCCTTCCTCTTTTGCTTTATCCATGGTATCCTGAGTATATTCGCGACCGTTCACAAGTACAATGGCCTTCACACCAATGATAGTTGCTACTGCAACGATGTTGGAATGGGATTGGACGGTAATCCAAATATCCGAATGGCCACTGGCCATCACTTCGCTTAATAAATCAGAGGTATAACCCTTTTTGATCTCTTTTCCTTCAACCTCACCTGTAAACAATTCTAAATCAATACTTTCAATTATTTTTTCCAATAACATAAACGATTTTCACCTCAAGGCTATGGCTTCGATTTCTACATCAACGTTCTTCGGTAATCCAGCAACCTCAACGACCGCTCGTGCAGGTGGCTCTGATACGAAATATTCTGCATACACTTCGTTTAATTCCCCGAATTTACTCATATCTGTGATGAACACCGTGCATTTGATAACCTTTTCAAGGGATGACCCGCATCCCGCAAGGACCGTTTTAAGATTTTCTAAACACTGCCTAGCTTGAACAGCTACACTTGTTCCCGTTTTAATTTCACCTGTTGAAGGCACCATAGGTATTTGTCCCGATACAAACAACAATTCCCCCGCACTTGCTGCTACTGAATAGGGTCCCACCGCTTTTGGCCCATTTTGCAGATTGTAAATTTTCTTTTCCATCTTCCTTCCCCCTTTTAAACAATCAATGTATGTATAATTATAGCATAGGTTAGCATTTCCCCACTTTCTTTTAAATCAATATGAAATTCTTTTTCATCTATTTTTTCAGTTTTATTTACAAAAGAAGGGGTGTATAATAGAGGAAATAAAAAGGGGGGGTACTATGAAAGTCCTTGCACATCGAGGAAATCATCACGATGCACTTGAAAATTCATTGCAAGCCTTTAAAGCCATAAACCAAACATCTACAAATGGTGTAGAGTTGGACATACGTCTTT
>JAYEGQ010000253.1:0-1875 GCA_034659095.1 Thermotogota bacterium | reverse complement strand
TTCAGGTAAAGCGTTATAAGCCACATACTCAAGTGTTTCTCCATATTTTCTGTTTTCAGTTAACTTTATTAATGTTTCTAGGGAATACATATACTCAACGACTGCACAGAGTTCTGTCCCTTGAAGCGGTGATTTCCCATTTAAGTGCTCATCCCCTGAAAACATGCCATTAGGCATGCCGTGATAGGCCATCAGATTTTTAATCGCCACTTGTTGTGCTTCATAATCCGCCTTGTCTCCAGTTAAAAGATATCTCAGATAAGGGTATTTTACGGCCATTGCCACATTAACAACATGACTGTAATGATATTTTTCAAAAATCCCTATGATTTCCGGGTTGATTTTATGTTTCTCAAAAATTTGTTCCATCAACTCACCGGCATTTTGAGAAAAAGGATCGACTTTCTCACCACATAACTCTTCCAGGTGTTTTTCCACATAATGCCACGGCATAATTTCAGACATGGGTTTTTTAAATGGGAAAACTGAAAAAAAGCGAGTCCAATCAAATGATTGATTCCAAATTTTTTTAGCCAATTCAATCAGAAATTCATCTTGCATCTGATCATATAACCAATAAATCCCCATGATGTTTTCACCGGCTCGGGGCAATCCCCACATTTTAAGAGGCTTCTCTTCAATCACTTCATTCTGATACTGAAAATACTTCCTCATAAACGGGATAATTCTTTCATCGGAGCTGGCTTCATAATACTCGATTAAAACTTTTACCATAACCATCCTTGGCCACCAGTCATCGTTTGTTTCAGGACCGAAAAAACCGGTTTCTTTTTGGCTTTTTAATGTCCATTCAATCCATTTTTGTGCCTTTTGTTTTAATGTGTCATCTTCTAACAGATAGGCTAAGGGAATGAGACCATCCAAATAATAGGGGCCTCTTTCCCAGTTTTCACCATTTCCTCCAAGCCAAGCACTATTTGGACCAACATCAGACCAAATATCTTCAAGAAAGCCGGTTAAACCTTGAGCTTGTATTTCCAACTGTCTCTTCAGCCAACCTTTTGGTCTTAATTGACCAGTTTTAAATGACTTTTTTAAATAGAATTGTGTGTTGATCATATGACCTCCTGAATTAGCCTTTAACCGTTCCTGATGTCAAACCTTTGACATAATACTTTTGCAGGATTAAAAAAACGAGCATCGATGGTATCAAAGAAAAAACTACCCCGGCATTGATCAAACCCCAGTCTTTTGAAAAGCGTTGAGTGGCAAAAACTGTAATTCCAACTTGGATGTTCCTCACATCCGGGGAGGATGAAAAGATGAGTGACAGCACAAAATCATTCCAAACCTCCAAAAAAACATAAACAATTATCGTGGCTAACGCTGGAAGTGAAAGGGGAACCAATATCTTAAACAAAATGGTCATCTCACCTGCCCCGTCAATCCGTGCACTCTCTCTCAAAGATTTGGGGAGAGACCTGAAATAGTTGAAAACCATAAAGATACAAAAGGGCATAAAAAAAGTCATATACACCAGAATCAACCCGACTCTTGTATCAAATAAACCAATTTTATTCAGTAAATCGTATATGGGAATTAATAGAGATTGAAAAGGGACCATCATGATGGATAGAATCAATAAAAGAACCACATTACTTCCTTTAAAAGGCAACATGGATAAGGCATAGCCTGAAAGCAAACTCACAATCATAACACCGAGAATGCTGACACCAGCCATGAACAATGTGTTTAGAATATATTTGCCGAATAAACCATTACCCGCTGTAAATAACTTAATAAATTGATCAAATGTAAAGTCTTGTGGGATGAGCGTGGGAGGATAACTCAAAATCTCACCTGTCGGTTTAAAAGCGGTGGAAAAGCTCCACATAATCGGTAGCAAAAAAGAAA
>JAYEGQ010000252.1:0-9662 GCA_034659095.1 Thermotogota bacterium | reverse complement strand
ATTCGATACCATTGTATCAACAAAAACCGTTCCGAATAACTGTGTATTGGTCTCAATAAAAACTCTGTACATTTCATTCTTTTCATACCCACCATTATCCATTTTTTGATGATGAAAATCAATCACAAATGGTTGTTCATTTAAGGTGATGATTGATGAATAGGGGTTAGAAAAATCGGTTTTTTCTGACGAAATATTTAAGAACTTTAATATTCTTTCTGAAGAATAGTCATTTTTCTGAATGTGTTCATTGGATCTATTTTGAGTTTGTAATTTACTCTCATTTTGAATGGATTTATCGTTTTCAATTTTTAGCCTGATTTGTTCTGTTAAACCTTCTTTTTTTACATTTAGTTGGTTGTTTGTTGTTTCTTGATTTTTATTTCCAGAAGTGGATAATTCTTTTTGAATTGCTCCTTTTACCTGCTTTTCAGAATTGATCTTTGAGCCTATCGACTTTTCTTTTGTTTTAGAATTGATTTGATGGTCGTATTCACGTGTTATTTTTTGATCTTTTTCAAAATCAATAGATAGTTTAGCTTCAGATAGTCCCTTGGGTACTGCTTTATCACCTGATGACTTTTCAGATAGAGGATTGACTTCAGATTGTTTTTCTTTGAGGAATCGTTCACTAAATGATTTAACAATGACAAAAGCCTTTTTGGAAAACGATTCTATTTTATTGATAAGCTCATTTTCACTTTTTTGACTAATATTATTGTTTACAATCAATTGAGGTAATTTGACTTTTAAATACTTCTTTAATGACATGGAGTAAAGTTGAGTGCTGATATATTCTTCTCTGTTAGCCCGTGAAGCTAAATTAACGATATCAAGAGTTGTATTAAATGCATCTCGCTCGGGTATACCAGTATTTTTAAAATAAAAAATCATATTCTTGATTTCAACATCCATGAGAGGAGAGCGAGTCAATTTTTCGAAGTTATCAGCTGAAAAATAATCCCAAAAATCGATTTTCTGTTCAGAAGCATTATTTAAAGCAAAACTTTTTGATGAGTCCTCGAATAATGATATGTTTTTTATTAACTGCATGATATTTTCAACATCTTTAGAGACATTGACTTGCTTAATTGTAGTTCCAACTGAATCTGTTTTTGATTTTTCAAAATTGTTCGAATTCATTACCTTCTCGAGTTTGTCAAGATTCTTTTCAATTGACAAAGGTTTACTGATACTATTTTCAAGAATCTTTGTAAGTATCTTTATATCATCCTTTGTAAAAAATATTTTTTCATTGTTCATATTAATGGATGAATTAGAACGATTTGAATCAATGGATTGTACTCCAGAGGAATTTTGCTGAACGTTTGTATTAGTCTTTGATACTTTTAGACTTCCTTCACTCTGATTATTACTTTGGTTTGATTCTAATTTGGATCCCTCTTGTGCTAAAGGAGTTTTTGGTCTTGTTAAGTTTAAATTATCTGTTAAATTACGATCATGATAAATTGTTTTTAGAGGTATCTGTTTTACAAAAGTTTTAGAAATTGGCTCTTTATTAACTTTGCTTGACTTTTCAACCTTATCCATTATGACAGCTTTTTTTAAATTACCATCATTTTTTATGGCTTCATTTGTTTTTTGATTAATTAAAAAAATGTCTTGTTCTGATTTGTTATTTTTCAATTCTAAAGTTTTAACTTCAACTTCAGGACCCTTCGGTGAACCGATGTTATGTTTTTCAATGCTTTGAGAAAGGGTATTTCTTGGAGCCTTTGAATCCTTTTCAGTTGCAATCACACTATTTTTTTGAACAAATGTATTACTTTTAGAATCTGCTTTTTGCTTTTGCAGATCAAATAGGACATATTTTTTGATGATTTCTTTTTTTATATTATCGGGTATTTGCTCCCAAGCTTTCCCCATTTCTTTTGCCTTAAGCGACAATTCTACAAGCCTTCTGTTATATGGTAACTCTGGGTCAAAAAGGTTAAAGGAATTTTTCGTTGATCCAGAAGTATTTTCTGTTTGCACTGAAAATTCTTCTTTTAAGATAGACTCTACTATTTGAACCATCTCATTTGATATTTTAGCAAACTGAAGACGTTCAATTTGAGGCATTTGATTAATCAAATTTTCTAATTCTTTGGTTGTGCTGTATGGCAAAGAAAGCGAAAAAACATCTATGAGTTTTCCACTTATTCGTTGAAGCATTTCCTCTGAAATTTGTTGAGGTAAATCTTTACCGAAATAAACCTGTATTTTATCCCCGATTTTTATACTTTGAGCATTTCCTGGTTCAATTTCATAAACTTTGTCATTGATTAATACTTGAATCTCTTTACCGGATTTAGCAATGACTTTACCTAAATAAGCCCCTGTTTTATCTTTTCCTTCATTTTTTTTTGCAAGGGATTGTAAAGATATAGCTGCAGCTGTTCCTTTTGCTATGTTCATAACTTCACCTTCTAAAAGAAGTTATCTAATTATCGTCATTTAAAGCACTCGCTAAAGATAATATCTAATCTCTCCCATTCCCTTTTTAAAAAGAGATATCCTATAAGAGTTTCAAAAGCCGTGGAATATCTGTAATCATAATCATTACCCCTTTTTTTTGCACCTTTGGAGTTTAACCCCTTTTTTACCATTTCTAACTCTTCCTCGGTCAGAAGAGCTTCTATTTTTTCTAAAAATTTTCTCTGACCAGATGCTCTTTTATATTTTACCCCTTTTCTAAACGCTTTTGCTGTTTTGATTCTTCCATCGCCAATGGATTGAAAGGTAGCGATCATGTTAAAGAAAGAATCACCAACAAAAGCCAAAACATCAATAGGTATTTCATTTTTGTTAGACACAATTTTGCTAAAATCAAAAAGTGATTCTAACTGTTTTTTATCATAAGGTATATTGGCCAATCTTTTTCTCCACTTTTTCTAAATCCCTACAAAAGTTTAATAAACTCTCTTTGGAAATGATTTGATTATCATAGGCTTCTAACAAAGCTTCGTCAAAGGATTTCATGCCAAATTTCTTTCCGGTTTCCATCAAAGTACCGATTTGATGAAGTTTTTGTTCTCTGATTAGATTTCTAATACCTGATGTGGCAATCATAATCTCGGCAACAGGAAAAAAACCTTCATTATCCTTTCGTTTGACTAGTCTCTGATACAAAACACCGATCAGAGAATTTGCCAATTGGAGGGTGATTTGTCTTTGTTGATGGGCTGGAAAAACATCAACAATCCTTTCAGGAGCAGTAGGAGCTGAGTTAGTATGGATCGTTCCAAAAACAAGATGTCCTGTTTCAGCTGCAGTTAAAGCGAGCGCCATGGTTTCAAGGTCTCGCATTTCACCCACAAGTATTACATCCGGATCCTGTCTGAGCGCAAATTTCAGTCCATCTTTAAAAGAATCTGTGTCCAAACCTAATTCCCTTTGGTGTATTAATGCCTTTTTACTTTCAAAGATATACTCGATTGGATCCTCAACGGTTAATATATGGACATTATTAATTTCATTGATATGTTCTAACATGGCAGCCATAGATGTTGATTTACCACTACCTGTAGGTCCTGCAACCAAAATCAATCCACTTTTCTTTTCACTCCATTCGCGAAGTATCGATGGTAATTGTAACTCATCCAGTGTTCTGACTTTTTTTGTGATGATCCTAAAAGCGGCTGCAGGATTTCTTCTCTCATAGTAAATATTTGTTCTTACCCTAATGGTATCCTTAATACCAAAAGAAAAATCATTTTCCTTTTTTTCGGTTTTTTTTAATCCTATTATCTCATACAAGTAATCGATGCTTTTTTCTAAGTCTTCTTTTGTAAAAATAGGAAGATCAGTTAATCGTTGTAACTCTCCGAAAACCCTGTATACCGGATGTTCCCCTACAGAAAGGTGAACATCTGATGCGTTTAATTGAAATGCGTGATATATCAATTTTGGAATATCTAAAATTGCCATATTTTCACCTCTTTTTAATCAAAACATCTTGATCTTTTAGTCCTTTAACTAAAAGAAGGTCATTTTTCTGTTCTAAGATGTCTATATCCTTTTTTATGTTCCCTTCTAAATAGACCACTTCATTATGAACATATTCTTCAGGGACCCATGCTGCTTTGTTGTCTATATAAGTTATCAGGATTTCACAGTAAAGTGAGTCTAATAAATCTCGGTCTATACCTTCGAAATCACTGAAAAGTAATAAATAACAGTTATTATTTTGTTCAACGATTTGTATTTCTTCTAATAACCATTTTAATTCAGAAGGTTTCAGAGAGACTTTTATGAAATCAGCACTCTTCAATATTGCTTCTTCTTCAGCACTAATTTGAACATATGCATTTGCATCTATTGGTAAAATTTCAAAAAGTGTGGTTCCTTTTGTTACAAAAAGTCGTTCATTAACAGGAACTTTTATAATATAGCCTTTTATAGGACTTCTGACATTTGTGTTTTCAAGCTTGTTTTCTGCCAATTCGACTGCCTGAAGTTTCTCTTCCTGAATGGCTTTTCCTGAATTTAGTAAAGAAATGGCATATTCGTTTTTAGATTTAGCTAATTGATAGGCTTCTTCTTTACTTTCCATTCTTAATAAAACTGAATCTGATTCAACATACTCTCCGTTAGTTTTTTGAATTGTTTCTATAAAATCATCCGAAGGAGCCTTAATGGTGACAACATCGAGAAATATTATTTTTTTAGTTAACTTCTGTTCTTGGTAGACGTTAAACGTTTCTACAGTAAATTTGTCAGGAGTCTTGCTGAAAATTAAAATGACTATAATTAACAACACAATTAGACAAAAAAAAACGATAACACTTCTTCTCAATGGTTATCCCCCAGTCCTAACAGCCGTATGAATTCATCAATATGCATAATAATTGCATTTGTATTTCTTGCAATAGGTTCCAAATGAGAATAGCCTTCATCGAAGACTGCAATTTCAGGTTTATAGGCAAGTCCATCCCTTAATTCGAATCCCATTTCTTCTGAAAACATCTTTATCTTTAACCATTTTTCTTGATCATCTGTCAAGACGGAAATAATTTTCCCTGACAATTCATTTTCTTTTATTTCTTCTTTAAATAAATCATGTGATTCCGGAACAACTTCTTCTGTTTTTGAAGTCCAGACTTCGTTGGTCCCTTGTGGTAATCTTTGTTGCAATGATTTAGATCCGAAGTTATTTTTTTGCTCCTCCTCCTCGTCATCAGAAATTTCAAAGAAACTTTCATGATCAATATCTTCTAAGTCAATACCATCGTTTTTTTGAGTTTTGCTATTTTTTTTAATAATTAAATCTTCTTGATGGTCTTCGTTTTTAAAATCATTTGCTTCTGTAGCAATAGACGCATCAGATTTCGGATTTTCATTTAGTACCAAATCATCTAAAAGAGATTCTCCATTCTCATTGCGTATTTTTTTTCTGATTTCTTTTTCCGAGTCTTTGGACTTTTGTAAATTTAAGCCATTTGTCTTCTCATTTGCTATAAAGTCTTCATTATTTTTACTATGCATTATACTTTCTTCTAATTTCTCTCTTAAAAGCTTGTATTTGTCATTTGATATTTGAAGAGCTCTTTTTAAATAGAATTTTTCATCTTTTGAATTAACTGTAAATAATTCTGAAGAAGAAATTTTTTCAATAAAAAGTTGAAATTTTTTATCTTTTTCAGAATGTGAATAATAACCCGATTCGATTTTTGTGGAATCAAGAATACATATTAAAAAATGCTTTTCACGTTTATCAAAATGATCTAATCGATCGATTAAGAATTCAGATAAAGGGGGCTTTTTGGATTCTTTTTTTACATCATGTACTCTTTCTTGAGATTGATTGTTTTCACTTTCTTTATAGATGATTTCATTTAAAAAATTTAAGGGTTCAGATTTTTCAGTTTTCTTTTTTTTCTGATTGACTTGTTTCTGATTCTTTTCTAATTCACCTGTTATTCCCTTTTTAGTTTCGTCTAAATCATTTTTTTCAATATCAACTTTTTTAGTAAAAGTTTTCTCATCTTCCGCTACATGTGAATTATCTTGTTTATCCATCATATTCTTTTTAACTTCTGATACGTGATAATTAGGCGCTAATATTTCTTTTAAAGTTATAATTTCCGCTTTACTCAGAAAATCAAAGTTCTTTTGTAAAAAAGGTTCACACTTTTCTTTCTTTATTTGCAATTTTATTTGATCGATATCAATCCAATTTTCGGGATAAAAACTTATTAAATCATCTTTGACATAAGGTTTGAATGGATAAATTTTTTGAATCAAATCAACAAACGCAGAAAAATTCGGACTTTTAAAAAAGACTTTATAACCTCGTGAATCCATCATTTCTTTTTTAGTTAAAATAAGTTTGTTTTTTTCTAGTAAAATGTTGGATAGAGCTGTGAGAATGATCTGATAAGTACTTAAATCGTTTTGTTGTTTTTTTCTGCTTTTAAACATCACTTTTTTAACTTGTTTACTCTCAGAAAAACCTTCAGATTCCGACTCGATTTTTTTCATCATTTGTTCTGAAATGTTTATCATTCTTTCTGGTGCAAATATTTTGTAAAGGTTAAGCATGATTGGCACATCTCTTGACCCTTTAACAAACCTGACTAAAGGACACAATAATCCTTGAATTTTGTCAACCAATAAATCTGTGTTGATATACTGTGTTTCGCTTACACAGCTTAAAAAAGAAAAAGTAGCATTTTCGTCCGAAAGAAAATCAAACGTTAACAAACGTTGTTTTAATTTCTCCAAAAAAAAGTCTTTAGTCATGTAAAGTATTTCATCTTTTTTGTTTTTTCCGGTATGGATCAAATCAACCTTTTCTTGCTCGATTAATTGATCAATCCATTCTGATAAAATAACCATGAGTTTTTTATTCTTAACTTTCAAACGCTTAAAAAGAAACGTTGAACTAAATTGTCCGTTTTTATTTTCCAGCAATTTGTTCAATAATTCTTTGAACTGTTTTTCCATATTATTCATTTTAATTTTCCCCTTTGTATAATTGATACAGATCAAACAAAGAATCCACAATTAAATCAGGAGAATAGAGATCTTTTTTAACATCCGCAATTTGAGTTTCACCTGATAAAACTAATACTGATGAGATATTTGAATCATTAGCCATTTTGATATCAGTGTAAAGCCTGTCACCAAAAAAAACAGCATCCTTCTTGTTAATATTGTTTTCTTGAAAAACATAGTCAAGAATTGTCGTTGAAGGTTTACCTAAAATTTGATCGGGTGTACGTCCGGTAGAACGTTCGAACATAGCAATAAATGATCCAACATCAGGAATTAGTCCCATACTTGATGGACAATTAATATCCGGATGGGTTGCAATATAAGGTATATTCTGCTTTAAAAAGTAAGAAAAAACAGAAATTTTCTCATAATTAATTCCGGTGTCATAAGCCATAACTGCAATATCAATTTTTTTATCTAAAAAACGTTTATAAGGTGGTATGATGTTAAGTCCAAAATCTTTAATTTCGCTGGCAGCCTCATAATTACCCATATATAGTATACGTGCATTTGGATAATGCTTTTTCAAATAAGCAGCTGTGATTCTGTTAGATGTTATTATTTCGTCTGCAGAAGTGTTAATGCCAAATCCTTTGAGTTTGTGATAATACTCCACTCTTGTTTTTGATGAATTATTTGTAAAAAGGAATCTTTCACATCCATTTTTCTTTATGAGATTCAAAAATTCAACGGCCCCATTGATAATCTTATCATCGATATATATGGTTCCATCCATATCAAAAAGAAAAACACTTTTCCTTTTCAATGCCAGTTGAACAGATTCATTTTCTTTTGAGTATATCATCTACATCTCTCCTGTTAAGAATTATATGCTTGTGATCAAAGGAAGAAGGAGTGCTAATCCATTCTTTAACTATTTGAGTTGCTCGGCAATCATCTTCGTTGTATAGCAATAATGCTTCTAAATGTTTTTTGTTTCCGGTATTTAGCCATCTTCGGTATTCCTGTATTGAACTTCTGCCATCCAATCCGATACGCCATTTGAAACCCAACCATTTTGCAATAGATTTTAAAGAATAATGCCTTAATGGCGCAAATATATTTTTAATTATTATCTCATAAATATCAATCATTGGTGTTTCAAAAAAACTCTTAAGGAATTTATTTTTAAAATCTCCGTTACCTTCATTTTTAAACTGTTGTTTCCATTCGTTGGAAAGCTCTTTTAAAACCCGATTTTCGTATTCACAATAATGGTATAAGTTTACCTTTAGCTGTTCCACATATTTCATAATATCTTCAATTTGAGATTTTCTTGAGTCGTTATCGTTGATTAAAAAATATTTATACTGATCGTTTTGTAAAAATCCAAATAAATAAGGACTATCATCGGCTTCTATATCAAAATAAACACCGTTATTGTCATTATTTCTGATTAATAGATCCGGTTTTTTTAAGAAAAGAGCTGTATCGTTAACGTATGAATAGGCTTGTAATTTATATCTTGTAATGTTTTTTAACTTTTCTCCCAGCTCTTTTCTCAAAGGGATATCAATTAAATCTCCAAGGGTGTTAATACCATAAGATTTCATAATTGAAGACATATTGGCTCCAATTCCACGAATACTTGATACGGGCAATTTAGTACGATCATCTACATTGAACGAATGGCACTTCTCCCAATACCCACAAAAATTACAAATTCTTGTCCCCGTTGCGGGGGGGGGTACTTGACTGTTTGCAATTTCTTTAAATGTCTTTAAAAATAATTGGTAACCATCTTCTTTTATTCTTTGAGTCTTCATCGATTTTTTTCTTAAGAATATGATGTTCTCCGATACGCTGATGCCGTTTAATTTTGCAAGGAATATAAAACTAGATGCAATGACATGATGTCTTTTACTGGGTCTTCTGGATAAATGTGATAAGACAATATGGTACTTGTCCTTTTTCCTAATTAAAGCATGTACAGCTAATTTAAGATTTATACCTTTAATACTGCTTTCTAAAATGGGATTTAAAATATCCGCTTCATTCTTAACGGTTCTTTTAGTTATTTCCAGATTCTTTTTAGCATTTACCCAAGAAATATTTTTAAAATAGTCCTTGACATTTCGAATACGATCATTTTCCAGAGCGTTTTCAACTACTACATTATCTGTTTCATCCTGTAAGAAAAAATAAAACATTCTCGGACATGTAAACATGTAGTATATTTCATTATTACCGATTACTAGGTTCATCTACCACACACACCTTTAATTTACTTTCCAAGACAAAAATCAGAAAAAATTGTGTTTATTATATCTTCATTATAATCTCTTCCGGTTAAATCATTCAGTTCTTTGATTATATCCTTAATAGTTATTGAAACAGTATCAATAGTAAAACCATTGATTAGATCAGAGATGGCTTTAATTGAATCGTTGTAAACTCTTTCTAAAACTCTTTTCTGGAGATTATTAAACAATTGAGTTTCACTTTTATTGTCAACAAGTTTTTTAGCAGAATCATAGATACATTCTTCCAAAAGATTAATCCCTTCAGTTTTTTTGGCTGAAATCTCATGAACTAATCCGTATTGACTCAGCTTTTCTTTTATGCCATGGGATTTCTTCTTATCTGATATTTTTAAATCAGTTTTGTTTAAGAGTATAAGAATTTGTTTTTTTTCAGCATAAGCTTCTTCTAAAAGATTAATA
>JAYEGQ010000251.1:0-9668 GCA_034659095.1 Thermotogota bacterium | reverse complement strand
ATTTGTCTTGAGGCCATTCACCTTTAAGCCTTGACAAGCCCCTTTCTTTAATAAGCTGCTGGTATTTTGGAGCGACAAGCTCCCAGAAACTTTGTGTGAGTAGCTTTTCTTCAGTGAAGCCGGTGAATGCCTGAGCTTCTTTGTTTGCATAAATCCATTTTTTTGAATCATCATAAATCAACGTGACGAAAGGTGCGGAATCTGCGTACAATCGAAAATTGTCTTTGTTTTTTTTCATAAAGGTCCCCTCAAAGTATTTGTTGCGATTCTTCAATATTATATCATTTTTAAAATGTGTTGAAAAATCATTTGTACAAATGAACATGTAAAAAAATTTCGTTTGTGATTTGCCAAAAACAAGAAATACTGGTATAATGTTATGACATTTATTAAATATAAGGAAGTGAGGACATTGAAAAATCTGGATACCGAACGCGGAAATCCTAAGACCGTTAATATTGATTCCATGTCTGTTGATGAAATCTTAAGGATTATGAATGAAGAGGATGCCACAGTTCCGCTTTGTATTCGAGAGGCTCTTCCTGACATTGAAAGAGTTGTTCAAAAATGTATAAAAGCTCATAGAAAAGGCGGCAGGATTATTTATCTTGGAGCAGGAACAAGCGGCAGGCTTGCCATTGTCGATGCGGTAGAAACCGTTCCCACTTTCAACGCAACCCCAGAAAAATTTACCTATGTTATGGCTGGTGGAAAAGAAGCGATTTATCGAAGTCTTGAGGCTGTTGAGGATAGTGAAGAAGGAGCACGAAACGACTTAAAACGATTAACTGTGAATTCAAATGATATTTTAATCGGTATTACTGCCAGTGGACGAACACCTTTTGTAAAAGGGGCGCTTCAATATGCTTCGGATAACGGAGCTGAAACAGTCTTAATAGCCAATGTGGAAAATCCTGAACTTGCCCCTTATGCAAATCATGTGATAAAGATTGTGACGGGACCGGAAGTGATAACAGGATCGACTCGATTAAAGGCCGGAACATCTCAAAAGATGGTTTTAAATATGATTAGTACCGCTACAATGATCAAACAAGGAAAGGTATATGGGAATCATATGGTGGATGTTCTCACGTTAAATGAAAAATTGAAGGTTCGAGCTACTAATATGGTTTGTGAAATAACCGGGGTAGAAAGTAAAAAGGCTCGTAAAACGCTTGAAAAATGTGACTGGAAGGTGAAAGTGGCTATCGTCAGTTTGCTGTTGGATGTGGAGTCGCAAAAGGCTGAAGCATTATTAGAGAAGCATGAGGGATTTATCAGGAAAGCGGTATCTGAGAGCGAAGGATAACATGAATTATTTTTTGGGTATAGACGGTGGTGGAAGCACAATAAGAGCGGCATTGATAGATGGTGAAAAAAAAGTCTTGGCACATTTTAAATTACATAGAAACTCAAATCCCACATCCACTGGATTTGCTTACTTAAAGGAAACGCTGGAATTGATTAGACAACAAATCATCATTTATTGCAAAGGTATAAAAATGATCATGATCAATCTGGCGGGTGTAGGAGCAAGTCAGCAATTGACCAAAACCAAAGAAATTGTAAAAGAGGTTTTCTTTGAAACAACGAATGTTCAGGTTTATCACGATGCGCACGGATCGCTTTTAGCTAATTCTCCCGAAGAAGCATCTATGCTTGTAATTTGCGGAACAGGATCGGTCATTGTGGGGAAAGATGAAGACGAACACTTTTACCGTGCAGGTGGCTGGGGTTTTCTTCTTGGAGATGAAGCAAGTGGTTTTTGGCTTGTGAAAAGGCTTTTCCAGGAGTATTTAGCGTATTACGATGGAATAAGAGAAGATAACCGGTCTTTTGATGTATTTCGAGAGAAATTTGAAGTTGAACCACGAGATGCATTATATCGTTTTTATGAAGCCCATTATAGACGTGGTACAGCAGCGTTGTCTACTGTTTTTTTAGACAGAGAATATCCCCTGGCACAACAAATCATTAAACAAGGTATCATTACGGTTATTAACAGTCTGAAAAGTATGAAAGAACGAATAAAAGATGAAGTTAAAAGTATCATTTATATGGGTGGTATGTTTGAAAGTCCGTTTTTTCTTCAAGAATTCGAACACATTTTACAGGAAAAAATCCCCTTTAAAAAAGGAAAAAAAGATATAGAGATTGAATTAGCCATGATTGGAAAAGAAAAGATGGGAGAGATCAATAATGAATATAGCAGTTTTGATCAAACAAGTACCTGATACTGATGATGTTAAACTGGATCCTGAGACGGGTACCATGATCCGTGAAGGTTCCGGGACGATTATTAATCCTTTAGACCTTAACGCCATTGAAGAGGCTGTAAGAATAAAAAAACAGCTTGAAGATGATTGTGAAATAACTGTGTTAACCATGGGACCACCAAACGCACAATTTGCCTTAAGAGAAGCATTAGCATTGGGAGCTGATAAAGCAGTGCTGCTGACAGATCGGAAATTTGCCGGTGCAGACAGTTGGTCGACTGCTAAAGTCTTGGCAGAAGCTTTAAAGAAAACAAGAAGATATGATATGATTCTTGCCGGTGAAAAGGCAACAGACGGTGAAACAGGACAAGTTGGACCTGAAGTAGCAGCTATGCTATCCATGCCATGTGCTACTTATGTAAGTGAGATTGAACACAATGAGAATACTGTAGTGGTTACACGAACGGTTGAGGATGGCACGGAGAAACAACGTATTCAATTTCCATGCCTGATTACAGTTTTAAGTGCCTTGAATAATCCCTCTATGCCCACTCTCAATGGGAAAATGAATTCAAGAAGAGCAGATATCATCACTTTAACTTCTCAGGATTTGGATATAAAACCCGAAGAACTGGGTTTAAAAGGGTCTCCCACAAGAGTGGTGAAAGTCACTACACCTCAGAAAACAAGAAAGACCAAACGATTCAGCGGAAGTAAAATAGAAGAAGGTATCTTGGAATTGGTTGAAGAGATTAAGTCATCTGTTTTAAATCAATAGGAGTGGTTGATATGAGTCCATCAGTTATGGTTTACACAGAAATCAGAAACGGGTCCATCCACCCCGTCAGCTATGAATTGACCGGAAAAGCAAGGGAATTAGCGGATAAGTTGAACAGTGAAGTTGTGGTTGTTACACTGTTTAATAAACTGGAAGAAAAAGTAGAGGAGTTTTTTTCTTACGGAGCAGATCGGGTTATTGCATCTCAAGATGATTGTTTTAAACTTTTCAACCAAGAAATACATACCAAAGTAATGAGTGCTATGATTCTCCAGGAACAGCCTCAAATCGTATTAGCACCGGCTACAACAGGGGGGCGAACGGTACTACCGGCTGTTGCGGGAATGATTCATACCGGGTTGACAGCAGATTGCACCGGATTAGATATTGAGGAAGAAACCGGGCTATTGCTTCAAACCAGACCTGCAATCGGTGGAAATATCATGGCAACTATTAAAACACCTCAGCACAGACCGCAAATGGCCACAGTTAGACCTAAAACGTTTAAAATACCTGAAAAAAGAAATGCTTCCGGGGTGATTGAAACTTTTTGCCTTAATGATGACATGAAGCGTACGACTATTGAGATATTAGATTATAAACCCCTGGAAGCTGGAACGGAAAACATACAAGACAAGGATATCATCGTTTCCGGTGGAAAAGGCCTCAAACGAAAAGAAGGATTTAATTTGCTGAAACAATTGGCAGGTATCCTCCAGGGAGGAATTGGAGCTAGCAGGCCAACCATTGAGGCGAAGTGGATAGAATATCCCCATCAAGTGGGGTTAAGTGGCAAGGTTGTTTCACCGAAATTATACTTTGCCATAGGAATTTCAGGAGCTGTACAACACATTGCCGGAATGGAAACTTCCGAGATAATCGTTTCAGTGAATAAAGATCCGGATGCTTCTATATTTCAGGTATCTGATTATGCCTTTTGTGGAGATTTGTACGATATTGTACCAAAGATGATGGAACAATTAAAAGAAAAGATTGCTGATCCCGTCAAGGATAAAGAAGGTGAAAGCCATGTTTAATAAACTAACAGCAGAATTATTGAAAGAATTGACTAACGTAGTGGGATCACATTGTATTAACACTGATGAAGAAAGGCTTGAAGTATACTCCCATGATGAAGTTAAAGGAGAAAAGTACAGACATATGCCCGAAGCGATAGTTTTTGGCGAAACCACCGAACAGATTTCAAAAGTCATGGCATTTGCCAATCAACATCTGATACCCGTTACCCCAAGGGGAGCCGGAACAGGCCTTTCTGGCGGAGCTGTTCCAATTAAAGGCGGGATAGTACTTTCTTTGGAGCGAATGAACCGAATAGTGGAACTAGATGAAGAAACATTGACGATAACTGTCGAACCCGGAGTAGTAACTGATGAGGTTCAAAAAATGGCAGCTGCTTCAGGATTGCTTTATGCTGGAGATCCGTGCAGTTCGGATGCCTCTTTTATTGGGGGGAATCTTGCAGAGAATGCAGGTGGAAACAAGGTCGTGAAATACGGTCCAACGGGAGATCATGTGATGGGAATAGAGCTCGTTTTGCCTGATGGTACAGTTGATTTTTTTGGTGGGAAATTGGTCAAAAACGTTACCGGATACGATTTTATCAATTTAATAGTTGGTTCAGAGGGAACATTGGGGATTATTACCAAAATTATTTTAAAGCTTATTCCCCTGCCGGAATTTACCGTAGACCTTCTGGTTCCATTTAAATCTGTTGAAGAAGCCATTGCGTTTGTACCAAAAATAATGATCGAAGCTCATACAATCCCCGCATCATTAGAATTCATGGATAACGCTTCTTTGAGACTTGCTGAAAGATTTTTGAACAACGAATTACCCTATTCAGATTCAGCGGCACATCTCATTATTGGAATTGAGGGAAACGGCAGGGAACAGGTGGCCGATGAGTATGAAAAGATAGGTCAGATGTGCTTCAGTTACGGTGCACAGGAGGTTTTTGTGGCTGACAACAGAAACACAAGGGAAAAGATTTGGAAGGCCAGAAAATCCATTGCAGAAGCCATATCAGCTTTCTATCCAGATTTCTGTATGGAAGATGTGGTAGTTCCAATCAATAAAATTCCACAATTAATGACCTTTGTAAATGAACTTTCTGAAAGAGAGCAAATAGAAACGGTTAATTTTGGCCATGCAGGAGACGGGAACATGCATGTTACTTTCCTTAGTGCAGAGAGGACCGGCAAAGTCTGGGATGAAAAAGTAGAAGCAAATGTAAAACAGCTCTATAAAAAAGTCTTGGAATTGGGTGGAACACTTTCCGGGGAGCACGGCATCGGGATCAAAAGGATGCCCTATCTGCCCATGGCCTTGAGTGCATCACAGATCAAGTTGATTAAACGTGTAAAAAGTGCCTTTGACCCAAACAATATTTTAAATCCCGGAAAAATTTGTTAGTGATTTTTCAAAAGCGAGTTTAAATGTTACAGTGTAGGGGTTGTGCCCCTTGGAACTAACTTTTTACACCACTTTTTGTCCGTATCACAATTCTTGAAATAATTTGACGATTTAAATAGACGAATAAGAGGAAAAAGGCTGTATTTGACAGTATTAACCAAAGCAGTTCGTTTATGTTGTTTTTCAGGATAAATGAAACGAAATAAACCAATAATGTGCTTACAAAGATGATAACGGTTTCTCTTTTTCTTAAAAAGGTGATGTTAAATGTCTTTTTTTGAATGATATTTAAAACAATCAGATTTACCAACGAAACGAATGATGTGCTTAATGTTAGACCCAAGATACCCAGTGGTCGAATAAGAATGGTGTTAAAGATAAAATTCAGGATAATGCTGATGATTGTTATTAGTAAAGGAATCCTTGTTTTTTTATGAGAAGTAAACACTTTCATTAAAAGGTTTGAAATCGGTGCAATAATAAGGGTTATAGAATAGCCTATAAATGCCAAAGTTACCATGGATGTGGATTCTGCAGAAAATTCGCCCCTTTCATAAAGTAAACGGATTAAATCTCTTGCCATTAAAACCATCCAGAAGGTTAACGGTACCATCAGATTTAAGAGGTCATTACTTGTCTTTTTCAACCTGTTTTGCAAGGCAATTTTATCTTTATTCACACTTGTTTCGGAAAGTTCTGTGAAAACAGTTGTCATGAGACTTCCGATAATTAACGATGAAATCATAGCACGAATCGTTTGAGCATAACGCAGAGCGGATATACTTCCAGAATCCAGAGAAGAAGCAAAAGCTTTATCGACGATTCCATTAATGATAGCAAGACTTCCGGATAATAACAAAGGTAGGGCTAAAATAATTGTTTCCCTGATTGCAGGATTCCGGAACGTTTCTGTGATTAGTTTTAATTTGATCTTTTTTCTAAGAACGCAGAGAAGAGCTAAATCTACACTTATGGTTCCGATGATAAAGGCAAACAGATAGCTGGCTTCACTAAAAAACGGAGCGAATATTATGATAGAAGGAATGGTGACGATATTAAAAACAAGCTGGATCATGGAAGCTAACATGTATTTTTTCTCTGCATTTAAGAGAGAAGTTGCCAGCGAATGAAACCCCTGAATAAAAGGTAGAAATCCGATAATACGCATTTTTCTGACCGCGTATTCAAATTCATCATCGCTAAATTTCGGGGCGAAAATTTTTACAAAGAACTCCGGAAATAATGAAAATAAAACTCCAAAACCTATTAATAAAAAGGAAGATAGAAAGAGAATTTGCGTGGTATATGCTTTTATTTTTTCAGGATTCTTCTTTCTTTGCTCTCCAATGTAAATTGGAACCATCATCGATACAATGGCACCGGTCACAATTCCACCCAACTTAGTTGCAGGGTCCATTGCTACGATCAACGCGTCTAATCGCCAGCTGGTTCCAAAGTTTGCTGCCACGACCATTTCTCTGATAAATCCTAAGGCCTTTGAAATAATCGTGAAAATCAAAATAGAGACAGTCCCTGTAGCAACGTTTTGAGGTTTAGAAAGAATGCCTTTGATCTTGTTGATATTTTTTTTCAAACAGGTCTTCCTTTCATATAAACTATTATGTCTATTATAGCAGCTAAAAAAGAGATAAGGAATTAAGACCTGTTAACTAATTTGATTCCAAATATTCTCTCATTTTTTCAACAAAAAGGTCGATTTCCGGTTGTCCCACCCAATAGTGGGTGACAAAACGCCAAAGGCCTTCATCTTCAGGATTAACCAATACGTTGTTATTCTCAAGATGAGAAACCAATTTCATCGGATTGTGTATATCAATTTTACAATAAACCATGTTGATGTCCAGTTGGTCTTTTAATACACGAACACCTTTGATTTCATCCAGTTTTTGAGCCATGTATTTGGCCATTTGATGATCTTCATCAAGCCGGTTTGTCATTTTTTCCAATGCAACGATACCCGGGGCTGCTATGATTCCCGCTTGTCTCATGGCACCGCCCATGATCTTTCGGTTTTTTCTGGCACGATTTATGAATTTCTTTGAGCCAACTAACATAGAGCCTACTGGGGCACATAATCCTTTGGACAGGCAAAACATGATTGAGTCTGCAGAAGACGCAATTGCTTTTACATCAGTTTTTAGTGAAACAGCAGCGTTGAAGATCCTTGCCCCGTCCATATGAACAGGAATGTTTCTTCTTTCGGCCATTTGTTTAATAGCCTGAAGCTTATCTAAAGAGACAACTTTGCCGTTTGAATGTGCATTTTCAACGCAGATTAACCCGGTTCTTGGGAAATGCAGATCTTCTCCCCGAATCATCCCTTCGATTTCGTCAGAATTCGGATAATCGCCAGTGTCTTCAAAATAAGCCAGTTGTACTCCAGCGATTACTGCTGATGCTCCAGCCTCGTGTGCCACAATATGGCAGTGTTTCCCCAATATAACCTCATCTCCTCTTAGGGTATGGGTTAATAGACTTAATTGGTTTCCAAATGTTCCTGAAGGAACAAATAACGCATCATCTTTCCCCAACATTTGTGCAGATAGTGCTTCTAACCGGTTAACTGTGGGGTCATCACCATACACATCATCTCCCAATGGGGCGGATATGGCTGCTTTAAGCATTTCTTCAGTGGGGTGAGTAACGGTGTCACTCCTTAGATCAATTTTATTCATCTGATTGGCCTCCCTCTTCCATCTCTTTTATCTTTGTCTCTAATAGTTGGTAAATGTGGAGCTGTTTTCTTAATACATCTTCCTCATCAAAATTCTCAATGGCTTGTTTACGGCATCTTTCATCCGGAGCGTTAAATTCATGCATGGCTTTTTCCATGGCTTTGAACAACTCGGAAATATTCTGATAAGGAACCAGATATCCCGTTTTTCCATCAATGATTTCTTCCCGAACACCGCGAATATTAGTTCCAACAACAGGAACTCCCATACTCATAGCTTCAAGAGAAGAGATGGACATCCCTTCTTTGTGTGATGGAAGTACGAAAACATCCGTGATACTGAGTAATTCTGGAATATCCGTTTTATACCCCAGGAAATTAACGGCTTCTTCCAGTTTATTCGATTTAATTAAATGTCTTATTTTGTCCGCGTATTTTTTGTCTTCTTTTCTATCCCGGGGTTCTCCTGCGATTATTAGTTTTGTAAAAGGATATTTTTGATGCAATATAGTGAATCCCTGTAAGAGTTCGACGATGCCTTTTTCGGGAATGATAAACCCGGTATAATTAAAAACTTTTTCCCCTTCTTTAATATTTAATTCTTTACGAATAGCATCTTTTATATTTGCGTGGATGCGGATGGGGTTAAATTTTACCTTGGTGTCCACACCAACACTGTGCAAGTTGATAATCTTGTCTTCATCCATAAAATGATGTTTGATGGCAAAATCCCTGTCTTCACTGTTTACAGTGAAGAGATAATCTGTGCATTTTTTTGCCGCTCGCTTTTCAAGATAAGAAAAAAAATGTCGTTTGAACCAATTCATTTGTTCTGTAAAATAAAAACCGTGGCTGGTTGAAATGATAAAAGGTACTTTTGCATTTGTAGCAGCGTTACGTGCTATTAAAGAGGCAAAGGGACTATGAGTATGAATAATATCGGGTTTTAATCCTTTAAATAATTCCAACATGGTTGAATAAGAGGTGAAGAGCTTCCAAGGTGAAAATTTATGGGGGATGTGGACATCATATACTGAGATGTTATTTTCTTTGATAAAATGACTGTTTTTGAGTTTAGAGTCTTTATCTGAAGTAATCACATCTATTTCATGTCCCTTTTGGATTAATTTTTCCATCAAGGGGAACAAAAATGCCTGAACAGTTTCTGATAAGGATGTAATATGTACGATTTTCAACGGTCTCACTCCATTAATCATTCTTTTCTATCAATTTTATACACGATTATAACATGTTAAGTTTCCTTATTACATGACTTTTCCCACCATTTATGGTAAGATATTTTTGATCAATTAATAGTTTGGGGGGGCCTTTATGAGACTTTTTGATAATAATGCCATTTGTAAGTTGTTGAATATTCAATATCCTGTCATTGAAGGGGGCATGGCTTGGGCTGGGAGTCCTGAACTATGCATTGCTGTCTCTGAAGCCGGTGCTTTGGGAACAATAGGTGCGGGAGCGATGAATTGTAAGGAAATGAAAGAAGCCATTGAAAAAGTCAAAACACAAACAAAGAAGCCATTTGCTG
>JAYEGQ010000250.1:0-1893 GCA_034659095.1 Thermotogota bacterium | reverse complement strand
ACTAGTACTGCCGGTAGCATAACCAGTTATTTTTGAAGCATCATTTAGCGAATTCCATTCAAGGTAACCCGGATTTAAATCGTTTTCAAGCTCTCCTAAACCACCACTACCAGGAGTAACACTATCTCCATTTGGAAGATAGTTTTTAGTCATATAAAACGATTGTAAACCTAATCTAATACTTCTCACATCTGCCATGGTTCTTGTCGCTCTTGCCTGCCTCAAAGCATTCATTCCAATTGGTGTCAATGTCGCCGCCAACGCCGCTATGATCGCCAAAACGATCATCATTTCGATAAGGGTAAAACCGCTTCTTCTTCTCATAATCTCGACCTCCATAAGGTTTAGAATAATTTTTTGCTTCACTAATTATAATAGTTTGCTATTACTTCGAATCGTTATCGGAAAATAAGAGTAAAACTTTAATCATTGGTCTTTGATGTTGGTTTTAAAAATCGCTCACACTATATTTTACCATTTTTAATCTAAAAAATATTTAAATACAAAAAAGTTCGATTATATTTGCCTTATATTTCGGTAAAATGTTGTTGAATTTGGTGAAAGTGTTTCGTAAAAGACAGGAGGATACTGAAATAGACTGGGAGAGGTCTTATAATTCTTGGGCTCATGCCGGGTAGCTGGCGGCTTTAAAGAGGCCGCGTTTACTGCCTTTGCTGGCGGTGGCATTGGCATTGTCTATTATTCCTCAATCCTGTAATACAAGGTAGAGTTGCCTGTCCCCATATTTTGTTCCATAGCCCTTATTTTTGATTTGTGATGATTTTGTTCCAAAATCATCTTGAAGTTTTTTCAAAACTCCATTGTGGGACATTTCCGGGGGGTGTTTTTTGAGTTCTATGATGTATACATCATCCTCATATTCCATAATTAAATCAGTTCGGCCCAGAGCATGGTTAAAATAACGGAGTGATAAAACCCTTCGAGACGTTCAATGTACGCTCTTTCTGTTTCAGCTGCTTCATCTTTTTTTCTCGGTTCAAAGATTTTTCCTAATTCAATCCACTCGTTAAAATCACTTTCTAGCTCTTCTCTTGTGTAGCCAAGCATTTGTGAATATCTTTTATGGGTTGAGATATCCTGTAAGTTATTCAGTGTTGAAAACACGCCAACTTTCGTAAACTTCGTAATCCCGGTTATAAATACAAAATCCAAATAAGCATCGGATGATTTTAAGGTGGAGTAAAAGGTTCTCAAGACGGTTCTGATCTTCTCAGCCATTTCATGATCGTCCAGATGATCTAAGATGGGTTTGTCGTATTCGTCGATGAGGACGATGACGCGCTTGCCGTATTTTTCATACAAACGCTTTATCAATCTTCTGAAAGTCGTTTTCAATAATTGACTGTCCCTTTTAAATCCATGTGTTTCATACAGTTCATCCATAAACTCAAACAAACTTGTTTCAACAGTCCGTTCATCTTGTGCCTGGATTTCACTCATATTCAGCCGGATCACCGGTTGGGGTTCAAACGCCCAGTTATCATACAACCAGGTGTCTTTAAACAGTTCTTTTTCTCCCCTGAACATGCAATCATAGGTTGAGAATTGTCAGGCTTTTTCCGAACCGCCTGGGGCGGGACATGAAATAGAACTTCCCCCGGTCTTTGAGCATGTGCAGGTATTTTGTTTTGTCGATGTATAGGTGATTTTTTTCCATTTTAATTTTTCATAGAAAAATTCATAGGCCTTTCTATGAAAGGCCACATGTTTCGGAAATCCTGTATTCCGATGGGTAGTCTTTTCATGGTGCAGCTTCACAAACCCAAAAGCTTAACCCCCTCCACCCTCTTCGAGGGCACCCCCCCCAAGTATTCCTGTGGGGGGTAATAATCGGATTTGCAAAAAAAGAAACCTCCCTATATACTTAAAGCG
>JAYEGQ010000249.1:0-9682 GCA_034659095.1 Thermotogota bacterium | reverse complement strand
ATGATCTCCAGAGAATCGTGATTGAGTTGAAGCTGAAACACAACTATTCCCTGGAAACAGTCATTGATGAAGGGCTCAAGCAAACATCCGCCTATGTGAACAAAACTGGGGCGAAGGAAGCGTATTTGATCATCTTTGATCAGGAGAATCCCAACTGGGAAGAGAAGTTATTCACTGAAAAAAGAGTGTACAACGATTTGGAAATAACGGTTTTTGGGATGTGAAATGGCGTTGAAAACTCACTTAACCCAGTACACTCCAAATCCAGCAGATAAAGGTCCTAGATGTGAGGTCAAAACTTTTCCCATAGGTGTGTAAACCCTATCAAGAACATTGTAATGTTCATTCAGTATTTCCTCAATTTTCCTGCATTCCTTAAGATTATCAGCATGGATCATAGCCAGCTTGACGGATGAACCCTTCGGTATGAACTTGGACAACTTTCGGCAAATCATTCTTTGGGCACGTGAAGAACCACTCGCTTTGCCAAAGGGAAGTAGTTCGCCATTCACATCAACGTAGACCGCAACACGTAACTTCAGTATCGTACCAACGAAATTTTGGAAACGTGAAACCCTGCCGCCTTTTCTAAGAAAATCATTAACATATATAAAGGCTAAAAACTGCTTTTCATTACGCTCCTTTTCTAAAACCTCTTTGATCTCCCGAATGTTTTTCCCGGCATCTGCAAGTTCTTTTGCACGAAAGGCCGCAAGGGCTAATGGGCTGGAAGCCATTCGAGAATCCCAAATCTCAATGGGCTTGTCATGTTTTTTTGCAGCAACCCTCGCACTGTTGTAAGTTCCGGAAAGCTTTGAGGAAATGGTAATCACAAAAATGGCATCATACCCTTTTTCGAAAATCCGATTGTACAAAACGGAAAACTCTTCTGGAGTGGGTTGTGATGTAGTTGGTAACTTTTCAGTCCGTTTTATTCGTGCCCAAAAATCAGTAATTTCGTTTTCATCTCGGATATCTTTTTCTGTTTTTGCTCCTCCCCAAAGGATATGCAATGGAATCGTCTCCACATCCAGCAATTCGATCCATTCAAATGGCATATCACCAGTGCTGTCAACAACGATCTTTACCTTTTCCACAAAACACCTCCATGATTTCAAGCACGTTCTTTCAATACTTACTATAGGCATCAGCCTTAAGAGTCGAAAAAACAATGAAACATTCTATTTATTCTTGTTCGGCTCTCTTTTTTTCACCAATTTTATTTATCACTTTTTAGTCGTTTTAGTATATCACTTACAGAACATCACTGTTAATGGTATTCTCCCGATAACCCCCTCCGCCCCCTTCGAATTAACCGTGAAGTTTTGTCTTTTAAAACTTCTAAGGAGTGTCCCTCAACTCCAGCACTACGGGAGGAATTTTCGTTTTTCAGCAAGCCCGAATTTAAAGAAAGCCTGCTGAAATTTCAGCAGGCTTTCTTTAAATTCTTTTGTATACAAAATAACCAAGCATAAATATTTAAACTTTTTTACTATATAAGCTGAACTAAAGATTCGAACCTTCGGGGGACAGTCTTGTCGATACGGAAATCGCCGCTACTGTCCCCGCTGAGAAAATTTAAAATGTCTGGTTGTTTTATTCAACTTATATAGCTTAATGAAAAAAGCAGTATAAGTATTTTCACCATAAACTATCCCGTTTTATGTTCATGCTCAGGATTCGATCGATAATATTTTCTCTTAACCGCTTTTTTTATTTCAAGGGGTTTAAGTTCTGATTTTTTTATAAGCCCAGAAAAGTCGTGCGTATCGTAAAATTCTGCTTCGTCTTTTAGACTTTCAAATTTTTCAGGTATTTCTTCAAGACTTCTTATTTTTTTCGTTTTTTCTTTCACCCCTTTCTACGCTTTTTTAATATTTTCTTTTCCCAATGATTAATATCTATAGCTGTAATGATTTTTATCTTATTCCCATCCGGTGGGAACGATATAACCACAAATAATAACCTGTTAGACCAAGTTGAACATAAAATTATTCTTCTATCCTTCCTTTGCTCCAATATAATGGGATCATCGTCAAATAACCCTTCTTCTATTTCATTCGGTTCAACGTTATGCCTTGCAATATGGTCAATACTCCAATCTGTCCAATTTATTTCCAAATAATCTTCTACCATTTAAATAAGGGCTCCGATGTTTAGACGTGTATTTAATCACTTTACTTTGAATTTTTCCTACAGCTTACTTTCCCAAGTTTATTTTACCAGAATTCTTCACTACATTCAACAAATAAGATTAGATAAGTCCAAAGGCTGATTCAAGCAGCAAAGAAAAACCCTCTTTAACATGTTTTAACTCAATCCCTTTCGGATTCTCGGTAGAGAAGCCAGATACACTAGTAATGTCAATCCAACAACGATTCCCACACACAATAAAACCCTTCCCCATTGTGCAGTTTTTGAAAGGATCATGTCATTGGCCTTATACGCCCAGTAAAAGGGGCTCCAGTACATGGTCCATTGCCATTTGTCTGCCAGGAGTTCATACCCGGCGATGGAAACAACGACAGGGAACATGACCAGTTTCACACTGCCAGCGGCTTCTATTACGTCTTTTGAATTTAGCCCTTGCAAAAAGCCTATGATAAGACTTAACAGCATGGAAGTAAAGCCTACCAGCAGGATCATTCCCCAATTGACGGTGTAATAGCCGGTGATCAGCAGGGACAGGATAATGCTAACCATCACGACAGTCCCGCCCAGCATGCTTTTGCCTAGGACAAAACCCGTTTGAGAGATTGGCGTGACGTTGATGGCGCTAATGGTGTTGTCCATCTTTTCTTCCACGATGGTAATTGAAATCAGCATGCCCGCCAGCATGACTGACAATAAAATGAGCATGTTGACCAATTTGGTTTTCAAAGGTGGCACGTTATATCCAAAGGAGTAGATGTCAGCTGTTGTAGCCACCTCGTCTGAATCGATCTCATAAAGTGCATTCAAAGCCTTCACATAATCTTTGATGGCTTCGCTTTCGTTTCCCTGAAAGAGGATTTCGTATTGGTTGTTGTCAAGGGGTACAATGCCACCGATATCGTCTCTTTTTTCAACACGTTGTTCTAACTCTTCCACCGAATCAAAGACTTCAACCTTCGCAAAGCGTTGAAGGAAATCCACATGTTCCCGGCTGTCTGATTTCAAGAGAGCGATGTTCACCGTCGTGTCGTTTAATCCCGGAGCAAGAAGTGTGATTCCCACCGCCAGTATGATTGGAATGACCATGATATAAACCGCCATTGAATCTCTTGAGGACGAGCGTATGTCTCTTTTGAATATATTGAGTATTTTTTTTAACATCATCATCCCTCCTTAAACCGAAAGTCTCTTTGACAGTTGTCTTTGTGCAGCCCAAAACAACAACAACCCGGCAATTAGAAATACAAGCGAATACGTCAACACATAACCCATGTCGGGTACGTTCAGCAATATATCTTTAAACCCCTGTAAGATCGGATATGTGGGGAAAAACCGAAGGTAAACCGGATCGAATGAAGGAATGAGATAGGAAAATGCCGGAACCATCAGGACGATCATTACCAAATACAGGGAACCAAAGGCCTTGTCAAAGGAATCATAAAAACTGGCAACCAGAAGCCCCAATTCTGCAAATGTAAACGTGGTCACTATTAAATATAGGTATAACAGTGGGTAATTGGGCTTAAAGCCCATCACCGGTATGGTGATAATGCTGGTGGATATCATGACGGTTGTTAAAATGACACCTGTTTTGCTGAGCAGATATGTCCCTACAGAAGATGGTGTAACGGCAAATGCCTTGATCACACTTTCGTCTTTGTCTAAGAAGATATAAGCCATAACGATAAAAAAGCCCATCAAAGCCCCTGCAAATGTGATAAAAATCGGTACCATATTTTCTCTGTTATTGAGTGTCGGATCACTCCCAAGTTCTCTCACTTGTTGTCTGTTCATTTGTGTCTGTAAAATCGTGCTTTTCTCATTGTGAACCACATACAACAAGTTCACCAGCCGCTCTGTTTCATACCCTTGTAAATAGTATTTGTAAGAAAATTGCCCTTTTTCACTCATTCTGACTGTGGCACCCAGCTGTTTTTCCTGATGGGCTAATCGGATCATGTCTTCTTCGCTTTCTGTTATATAGACTGTTTTTACAAGTTCACCGGTCTTTGGATCCAGTGTTTCCATGGTTTTCACACTTATTTCCTTTTTTTCATCAAAGGTATAGCGTTCTTTTTCACCGGTGTCTTCATCAATCAATTCAAATTCAGCGGGCTTAAGTGTAAAGGCTTTGCCTTCGGTTATTCGTAGTTTCCCGTCTGATATCTCTTTGTTGGTCATGATGTTGAACATCAAAGGGGTCATATCGTAGTACATGATTTCTTTTTGTCTTGAAACAGGCGTTTCATTGACCAGAACCAGTAATACGAACACCATGACAATGGCGACCAGAATTTCTATATAGAAATAGAAACCTCTCCCGGCTATTTTCATCTCTTTGATATAACTGCTCCAAAGTTTCATATTAAACAAGCCCCCTTCCCGTGACTTGAATGAAGATCTCCTCCAGGGTGGCCTCCTTCGTGTGCATGGTTGAAACTTCATAGGTTCGAATAATCTCGGCAATACGGTTTTGATCTTTTTCGTCGATTGTTTTTAAGACCTCTTTTCCCACTTTCCCATCTTTGATGTATTCGATTTCCACCAGTTTTTTTCCATATTGAAGCTTTAAATTCTTTGGCGTATCAATGAGCTTGATCTCACCATCAATGATAAACGCCACCCTGTCGCAGAGTTCTTCGGCAATATACATGTTGTGAGTGGTCAGAAAAGACGTGACACCCCTTGATGTCTGATTTTTGATAATGTCTTTGATGTTTGCGGCAATAGCCGGGTCAAGTCCCGTTGTGGGTTCATCCAGGAACCACAGCTCCGGGTTGTTGATCATGGAGCGGGCAAAGGTGAGCCGATGCTTCATCCCCTTGGAGAAGGTTCCGGCCTTGTCATTTTCCTTTCCTGATAATCCGACCAACTTCAAGAGTTCGTCAGGGTCCCTTGTGGAGACGTCGAACAATTTCGCATAAAATTGTAGATTTTCTCTAGCGGTCAACTTTCCGTAAACGTTAGACTCTTCAAAGGAAACCCCGATTTTGTTGAAACGTTTGTTATCCGCTTTGTGACAATCATACCCGGCAACCACCACTTTCCCCTTTTGGAGAGGGAGCAATCCTGTTAAAACACCTTGGGTTGTGGATTTTCCAGCTCCAGATGGTCCCAAAAAGCCAAATATCTCTCCTTTTTTGACTTCAAAACTGATATCTTTCACCGCGTAATGGTCATCGTTTGTATACGAATGATACAGGTTTTGAACACTAATCATGTGACTCCTCCTCGTTTTGTACTTTATAAAAAGCCTTTTTTAAAATATCAAGATAATCCTCAACGTCTTTTTGAAGCATTTCAAGATCAATCCTTTCGCCTGATTGTTTTAATTTTTCAAATGATTCCTCCCCGATCTTTTCCAAGGTCCATTGAATGATGCGGACCACCTTTTGTAAATCGATGCCTTCTTTAAACAACGTGTAATCAATATTTTCTTGATAGACTTTCACCATCAAATCCGCAAAATCTTCCTCATAACGCCCTTTCAACTCTTCAATCGAACCCTTTTTCAACAACTCAAGAGAAAAATCGTAAATATAAGGATAATGATTCATGAGTTTGATCTTGATCAAAGAAATCTGTTTAAAACGCTCAACCAGATCACTGCCACTCCAATCCATCTGTTTTCTGATTGTATTGGTTATGAGATGGATAACATACTCTTCCAACTTGTGGAACAACTCATGTTTGCTGTTAAAGTAGTGAAATAGTAACCCCTTTGAGATCCCTGCCTTTTTCACGATATTATTCGTAGAGGCCTTTTCAAAACTGTTTTTACTGAACTCCTCCAACGCACTGTTAATAATTCGGTTTTTTTTGTCTTCTTCCATGTTCTTTAAAATCTCTTCCATGTTCTGTCGCTCCATCTTTTGATTCGTATTGACCATTTCGGTCAATGGTATGATAGCACACATTGACCATGTTGGTCAAGTCTTTTCTTTTTTCTTTTTTGTTTTAATAGGGCTTGCTGAAAAGCTCAGAATCCTCACTGATAAAGATTTACAGAGTATTTTTACCTGTTTATGTGCAAGGTTTTTTAAGGAAATAAACGAAAATCCTTGCAGATGATTACAACGAAAATTTCGTCTATATAAATGGAGATCCTCATCCTTTACCGCCGGTAAAGGTGACTAAAAAATCAGAAACCCTTTGTCTGGCTCATGATCAACACGGTGCAGTGGATGTTCGCTTTGAAATTGAGGATGATTTCGTCAAACGGATTAATCTCCAGTTTTTGAAAAAAGCTTGAAATTTGTGAAATGGATGATGTATGGATCTACTAGAAAATAAGTTAATTATTTCTGTTTAAAGTTACTGAATGATTTGTACAGTGTCGTAGATTTCCCTGGCACTTTCTATGGCATTTAAGGCATCGTAATCTTCTAATTCTATGTTGTAAGGATAGCGAGCACTGACAGAATAGTCGGTTAAATCGATACATTCTTCTTTAAGGTGGGTTATTTCACGATAACGTCTTTTGCTGATGTTATAGAGAACCATCAAATCATGGGTTCTGGGAACATATAGATGCTTTTTCAGCAGTAGTGCTTTTAGCATCTTTTCTGCGCATTGGTGGCAATGATAACAGATGATTTCAATGGGCAGGGGGACCATTTTTTTCAAATACACGGCGGAGTCCAAGTCCTGTTTGGCAAATGCCACCCATTCTTTGTAATCCCTTGATTCACCCATGGAGTGTTATTCCGCTTTCTTTGATTCTGTGCTCAAATGAATTCTCTACAGCAGCTTTTTGCTCAAATTCATCATTTCTGTAAAGAAAAATATCCACAGGGATATCAGTCTCATCGGTTATGGCACGGCGAATATCCCGAAGAATTTCTCTCTTTCTTTTGTTTTCATCGGTAATTACACAGAAATCCAAATCGCTTTCTTCAGTTTCATTCCCAAGTGCATATGAACCGAACAGAATGATCTGTGACGTGTCAGTGCTTTCCAATATGGCGTTTTTTATTGTTTCAACTTTTGATTGTATTTTCGAATCCATTTGCACTCCTATTTTTTAATCTTTTTAAGACCGACTATTCTCATGATATTTTTCCAAATACTTTTCAATCATATACACAACAAAACCCGTCATATTTTCGGGAAGATGAAAAGGATCAAAGTACTTGGCAATATCCGTTTCAATATGGTCAGGGGTAATCTCTCCTGAAAAATCCCGGCAGGTGTAGATGGCGGCTACATTGTAAACCTCATCACCATTGGGATAAATGTAGTGCATGTGATTACCCGAAAAGATCCCCATTAATTCCATATTTCCAGCTACAAGCCCGATCTCCTCCAAGGCTTCTCTTCTGGCGCAATCTTCCAGACTTTCGCCCGGTTCCATGGACCCGCCGGGTAATCCCCAATTCAGGGTGGCCTTGTTTTTTATCATAAGAATCTCGTCTTTAACATTAATGAAGATGATGGCAGACCCCACTTGTATCAGGGGGATCTTCCCCACCTTTTTTCTCAAACTCATCATATAGCCCTGCATCTGTGATCCCTCAAGACTCCAATTGAATGGACGTCATAATTCCATCTGATTCAAGAGTTCTTTTAACTTCTTCAACTCCTCCAGAGTCAGCGTAACACCCTTACCCATCTTGGCATGTTCAGGAGCCCAATCACGGATATCGTATTTGGGTTCCCTTTCGTTCCAACTAATCAGGGATAATTCCTTTTTCCAGCCGGTTTTACTTTCTGAAAGCTCCCCAAATGATTTAACAATTTCATATTTGAATTCAGCCATGTTCTTCCTCTCTTTTCTGCTTAAGATATCTTCATTATAACATTTGATTATCGGCTTTTTTTGACAATCACTGTTAAGTTTTTGGCATCAGAATTAGAATTTACTGATTCTTGGAACAAAATACCTGGATGGCATCGCAAACGAATTTCGGCATCTGTTCATGCACTTTTCTGAAATTGACGGCAAACTCCCCATTGTCTTTGTACATCATCCCTTTTGGTGTATTCTTTTACCTTTACTTCATTTATCTGTTCAAAATAATCTTGTCCACGCATTTCATTTTCCCCTTTCCTGTTTTTAAGCGTTTTGTCTATGAGTTGAATGATACCTTGTAATCTCTCCATTTTTTGGTGCACCAACTCTTTTTGTTTGATAAGTGATTTTTCAACCGAAAATGATGGATTTTTCATAATCCTCTTTATCATTGAGGAATTTACTTAAATGTGTATTAGGGTGTGCTTTAAAAAGAACATGAATATGATCTTGATCATGATTCCATTCTTTAACTGAAACATTATATTTTATACCTACTCGATTAAATGGGGATTTCTGGTAACAAGGAAAACCGCTTTTGATTTTAAGCTACTTTAACTCCTTTTCTTATGATTTCTTCTAAAAAGGGATTACTGTTTTCAAGTTCTTCAAGAGAAAACAAATGGGGCTCTATTCGTAAATCAATGTTCCTTCGCAGTTTCATCGCTTTCAATTCATCTTCATAATCTACTTTCCCTTTTATGATTACAGCAATGTCAATATCGCTTGTTTCACTTGAGATTCCTTTAGAAAAAGATCCAAACAAAAAAACTTTATCAATCGTAAATGCTCCTTTTAGTGCTTCAGTGTATTCGTTTATTACCTTAATAATATGTTCATTAACCATTTTCTGGTCTCCTTAGTCATACTCATCTTTTTTTCAGTGAATGCTTTGGTACATAATTTCCTAAATGTTTTTTTATAATCATCATATCTACTTTTGATGTTGAACGTTGTAATTTCATCTAAAGCGTCCATTTGGTCATTGTCAATTTCAACACCTGTTTTTTTATACAATCTTAATAAATCGTGAATAAAAGGAGGGTTTTCAGATCTTTGTTTTACATATAACGCCTTAATGAGTTTTTCAATGACTATATGTCCCATAAAAAGACTCCAGCTATAGTCTTCTGAAAGGTGCAAATTCAACATTGTTTGATAATCTTCATTAGAACTTTCGATCCAAAAATTGAACATTTCTTTTTTGTTCATAGGCATATAGTAGTCAGCTTTCCTCCAAGTTTATTTTCATGTTTATTTTAACATCCTTTTTCTGTTTTGTAAAGGTTGCCTCGTTTGATTTGACCCAGTGAATAGTTACGTTTATCCAAGAACTGAAATTGAAAATTTTCGGGCAAAAGATGATATGATTCCCCTGCAAAAAGGGTAATTTCGTAGTCGTTTTCTCAAAATCAAACGATATCTTACTCACGGGCGGACACACCGGTCCGCTCCTACAAAAACGTGAAAACACCTTAAATAGAGACGATCGAGTAGGGTAATGACCAAGGTATCCCCCAGTCATTATCCCTCTCACAGAACCGTACGTACGGGCCTCGTATACGGCTCCTGGTAAATAATATCACTCGTAATACTGTGGCAGAGTCGCTGTTTTATATGTTTCCAAGTTAATCAGTCCTGTCTCATCGAACCATTTGTTCGGTATGGCTTGGTGTATGAGGTAACATGATGAATTTCTCCATCTTGTCATTGAGATTTTTGTATATTCCCCTGTAT
>JAYEGQ010000248.1:0-40588 GCA_034659095.1 Thermotogota bacterium | reverse complement strand
CGGAACCGGCGGATACAACAAGCCAAAACCAAAAAAGCAAGCCACAAACTATCAACGCAAACCGCTGTCAAAAGGCACAGGAACATCCATGGCGAAACCAAAGAAACAGACGCATGTTGCTTCACCCAAAGATGTCATCCCCTTGGAGGATGATGGCGGAGACTTTTGATATTTGATGAAAGAAAAAAGAAACAAGATGGGGGACAGGCCTTATCATAGGTAAGGGCAACCACAAGGGTTGCCCTTTTAAACAGAAAAATTCTTGTTAATTCTTAAGTTTTTTGACCGCAATTTCTGCGGCCTTAATCAAAGGATAAGCCGTTGGTGGAGCAGTTAGTAGTGGGTGTGTACCAATTTGTGCAGTTAAAATATCGTAAACTGTCATATTGTTTTGAATGGCAAATCCGATGATGTTAACGATTTCTCCAGCGCTTATACCGCCGGTTACCGTTCCGCCAAGTAGCATACCAGAATCTTTTGCAACTACCAATTCCACCATTTGCTTATGAGTTCCTGGAAGTTTTCCAGGGTGTTTGTCCACGCCTTCAAATTTGGTGCAAATAGCAGGAATGTTTTGTTTTTCGGCTTGAGAGCGGTTTAATCCTGCTACTCCAAAGGCATCGTTGCCAATGGCTGTTGAGAAGATGGAAACCGTTCCTTTGAAATTCTTTGTGACTGAAATATTATAAAGGTTGAGGCCTGCGATCCTTGCCTCAGCGCACCCGGTTGAAGCGAGCATTGAAGGTGTATCTCTTCTTGTAATGAAATCATGTTTTTGTGCACAATCTCCTACGGCAAAAACGTTTGTACATTCGGTTCTCATGTATTCGTCAACTTTGATCTGTCCAAAACGATTCAGTTCCAGTCCTGCACTCTTTGCCAAATCTGTGTTTGGAGCGTATCCCATGGCGAGAATAACAACATCGGCATCCATTTTTTCTCCATTTTCAAGAACAATACCAGAAACTTTTCCCTCTCCGGTTATTTCCTTGATTCCCGACCCGCTTTTCACATTCACGCCCCGTGCTATTAAGGCGTTTTCTGCCTGTTCAGCGATATCATCGTCAAAAACCGCACCTAAAACGTGATCAAGAACCTCAACTAATGTGACATCTTTGCCGACTTTATTTAATTCATCTGATACTTCCACACCAATAAAGCCACCACCAATGACAACGACCTTTTGTGATCCAGATAACTTGTCTGCAAATGAGTCCAAATAAACCTTGTTCTTGGGGATGGTGTAAACACCATCAAGATCGCTTCCCTTTAGCCATTCTGGAACCTTTGGCATGGAGCCCGTAGCAAAGACTATCTTTTCAAAGGAGATTTCCTCTCCCGATTTGGTGGAACATTTGTTTTCTTTCAGATCAACTGAAGTGACTTCATCAATTATTAATTTGACTCCGGCTTTTTCCAACCCGCCATCCGGGACGACATCTTGATTGCTGCTTTCAAGTGAGCCAAAGATATAGGGAATGCCACAGGGAACAATCACTTTTTCCTCTTTCCTGACAACTGTAACGGATGCTTCCGAATGGTGCCCTTTTGCCGTCATTGCAGCGACTATTCCGGCTGCGCTGCCGCCAATGATAAGAATATCTGTGTTTTTCATGTCTCTCCTCCATTTTTTAGTATGATTTAACGGTTCGTCCGTTTCATTATACATAATTTAGATATATATTTCAAATACATATAAGGAGCGTAGAAAAAAAGGACGCATGAAAAGACGTCCTTTTGATCTTTATTCGTCATTCACTCATGATTTCTTTGATCTTTTCCGGTACTCCCTGGCGTTTTCCCGGGAGGCAGCCGTCTTTGGGGGCTTCACCCTTGATGACGGCTTTTGCAAAGGCTTCGCAACCGGGATAGCCGCATGCGCCGCAGTTGACACCGGGGAGGGCTTCCATGATTTTTTCCAGTCTGGGATCTTCTTTGACTTCAAATTTTTTCGCCGCAAAGGCGAGAAATGTGCCGAAGACCAGGCCTAACGCCCCGAGTAATAAAATACTATTTATAAAAATCATTTCATCACCACCTAAAATTGCTTAGAGTTTTATCATACCGCTAAATCCAACGAATGCCATGGATAAAATTCCCGCGGTAATCAGCGTTCCTGCCAATCCTTTAAAGGGTTTGGGAATGTCTGCGAAATCCAGCTGTTCTCGGATACCGGCAAACAAAATTAATGCCAAGCCAAAACCAAATCCCGCCCCCAAAGCGTTGAAAATGGTTTCAAGCAATCCATAATTGTTTTGAATGTTCAGCAGGGCCAAACCAAGGATGGCGCAGTTTGTTGTGATCAACGGTAAAAAGATGCCAAGGGCTTCATATAAGCCGGGAGATACCTTTTTTAAAAAGATTTCAACAAATTGTACGAGGGAGGCAATAACCAAAATGAATACAATGGTCTTTAAGAATCCCAGCCCCATTAATACCAACACGCCGTTTAAAAGCCAGGTGATGACACTGGCAAGGACCATGACGAAGATGACTGCCAAAGACATGCCAACTGCCGTGTCTGTTTTTTTCGAGACTCCCAAAAACGGGCATATTCCCAAAAATCTTTGCAGAACGAAGTTATTAACCAGTATTGCTGACATGAAAATCAGAAATACATTCATGCGGTCTCACCTGCCTTCTTTGCCGCTTTTGCTTTCTTCTTCTTTTTCTCTTCCCGTGATATACCCATCCAGTTAAACATGGCTGCAAGCAGTCCCAGTGTGATAAAGGCTCCCGGTGGAAGGATCATGATAAAGACGTTAAAGGCATCTCCCCAAAGGGGGAGTCCAAACCAGGTCCCTGCTCCAAGGATTTCTCTGACGGAACCCAACAGAATGAGTCCTCCTGCAAAGCCCAGTCCCATTCCCAGAGCATCGAGGATGGATTTAAAGACGGAGTTTTGACTGGCGAAAGATTCTGCACGTCCAAGGATGAGGCAGTTGACAACAATCAACGGGATAAACAGGCCCAGTGTCTTCCAAAGATCGTACAAGAAGCCGTGCATCAACAGGTCGATCATGGTCACAAATCCCGCGATGATGATTATGTAAACGGGTATTCGGATCTTTTCCGGGACCAGTTTTCTGATTAGTGAAATAACGATGTTTGACATGATTAAAACAGCCAGGGTAGCCATGCCCATTCCCAAACCGTTGGTGGCACTTGTGGTTGTGGCCAAAGTAGGGCACATACCTAAAGCCTGGACGAAAATGGGGTTGTTGGAAAACATGCCGTTGGTCAGTTCAGATTGTTTTTTTGCCATTATTCATCACCCCCGGTTGTTTGTTCCAGATATTCAGTCATTGTGTTAATGGCATTTGCAACGCCTCTTGGTGTGATGGTTGCTCCTGTCATAAGATCACTGACGCTGATGATGCCTTCCTTTTTATGTGCTTTTTCCTCTTCATACGTTTGGGCCGGACTCTTCCCCGAATCTTTGTCTACGACAAGTACTTTTTCTAAACCGGATTCCGGAATGTTGAAAAAGCGTTCTTTAACCGGTTCTTCAGCGATTTTTGCTCCCAGTCCTGGTGTTTCCTGTGAATAATCCAAGACTTCCAGACGCATCATTTCCATTGAATCCCCATCGCTGATAAATGAGCACATGATGGTAACATACCCTCCGTATCCTACAGATGCACCGTTGAGGATGTAAGCGGTTCGCCCGTCTTTTAAAGTGAATTCATAAGCTGGTGAGGCGCAATAGCCGTTGTGTTTTTTGCTTTCGTAAAGGTTTTCACCATCGTTTTCTTTCCAAATCTTTTCGTTTAACTTTTCCTGTGAACCGGGAATATCGCTTTCTTCGATTAACAACTCACCACTGACCGGATCCGTCAAAACGGTTTTGATGGATTCCAGTTTGACATTCAGTTCCGCTTGTGCGATAGGCTCTTCGGTAATCGTGTAAACGCCGGCTAACAATACCGCCACTACAATTGCAAAAGCCATGAGAGTCAGTCCTGTTTTTAAATAGTTACCCATATCAATTTGCCCCCTTCTTTAAAGCACCAAAGGGTCTTCGCCTGGTCCATTTGTCGATTAATGGTTTAACAGCGTTCATGATGAGAATGGAGAAGGCAACTCCTTCCGGTAGGGCACCTGCGATTCGGATGAGCATGGTGATGATCCCGCATCCCATTCCGTAAATCAACGATCCCTTTACTGTAGAAGGACTGGTAACCATATCCGTAGCCATGAAAAGTGCACCCAGCATCAAGCCACCACCTAACAGGTGATAAAGAGGCGTGCCGTATTGATCGGGACTGATTAGATAGAAAACGGAAGAAATCACCAAAACCGTTCCGATAAAGGCAACGGGTATATGCCAGGATACGTGTTTTCGAATCAGTAAATAGACAAATCCAATGATCAGCGCCAATGCGCTGACTTCGCCCAAGGCTCCACCGATGTTTCCCAGGAACATATCCATGTAGGAATGATTTTCCAATGCTGCTTGGACCCCATTTTCTTTTAAAAGCCCCATGGGTGTTGCACCAGTGACGACCGGAGAAGCAGCTGTATTTAATGAATCAAGGGTTTCCCATATTCCGGGTTTAAAATAGTTTCCCATAGCGCTCGGGAATGAAATGACTAAAAATACTCTACCCACAAGAGCTGGATTAAAGGGGTTGGATCCTAAACCACCGTATACGTGTTTCCCAAGGCCGATGGCGATGACTACCCCGATGATAAATAAATACCAGGGGAATCCGGCAGGAATATTCATGGCCAGCAGTAAACCCGTGACAGCTGCACTGCCGTCTGGAGTAAAATCTTTCTTCTTGCGCAGTACCTTCATGATAAATAATTCCAATGCCTCAGCAAAAACCACACCCATCAGGCATAGAACCAAAGCTGACCATCCAAAGACGATCACTGAAACGATGACAGCCGGAATGAGTGCAATGATCACATCCAGCATGATTTTTGAAACTGAATCGGAAGTCCTTATATGAGGAGCGGATGCAGAAGGGAAAATTCGTGCCATATCATTTCCCTCCCTTCAAGGCTTTATAAACCCTTTTTGTCAATTGGAATGTCTTGATATGATCGATTCGTGAAGGGCATATGTAGGCACATGCCCCGCATTCTATACATGAAAGAAGATTCATGTCCACGGCATCGTCGTATCTTTTCGCCTCGCACAACTTCACCAGGAAGTTGGGTTCCAGAGCCATGGGACAAACTTCTACACATTGATTACAATTGATACAAGGTTTTGCAGGGCGGGGCTGTTTATCCGGTTTTGGTAACACCAGTATGCCGGAAGTGCCCTTCATGATAGGCGTTTCCGTTGTAGTTAATGACGGTCCGGTCATGGGACCTCCTGCAACCACCTTTTCGGGTTCACCTTTATAACCTCCAGCGTAATGAATGAGTTCGGAAACTGGTGTGCCAATTCTTGCTATGACGTTTTTTGGCTTGTTAATCCCCTCTCCTGTTATGGTTACACCGCGTTCTACTAAGGGGATTCTCTTTGAAACAGCTTCAGAAACGGCAACTGCCGTTCCCACGTTGTTCATAACGATGCCTATATCAATGGGCAACCCCCCCACAGGAACCTTTCTTCTTGTGGTGGTATAAATCAACTGTTTTTCAGCCCCTTGCGGGTATTTGGTCTTAACACCCACCACATCAATCTGATCATCGTGAGAGGCCATTTTTATCATGTTTTCAATGGCATCAGGTTTGTTGGTTTCAATGCCAATAATGCCTTTTTTTGCACCTGCGATCTTCATGAGAATTCTCAATCCGTTCAGTAATTCTTCGCCTTTTTCAAGCATAAACCGGTGATCGATGGTCAAATACGGTTCACACTCGGCGCCGTTTATAATGACCAAATCCGCAGGTTTGACAAGGGTTGATGTGTATTTCACATGAGTGGGAAAAGATGCGCCACCAAGCCCAACAATACCGGCGTCAAGAATCCTTTGGTACAATTCTTCACGGCCGGCAGTTGTAAAATCGATGGGATCCATCAGCTGCCAGTCGTCTTCTCCCGTTCTCTCGATCACAACCACATCAAGCTTCTTTTTCTGGGCGGGATGCATCATCTTGATGATTTCTTTCACCTCTCCCGTTACAGGTGAATGCAACGGAACGGATACCTTACCAGAAGGTTTGGCGATGATCTGCCCTGTTTTTACCATGTCTCCCGGTTCACACACAATTTTTGGCGGAGCGCCAAGGTTTTGATGTACAAAACAATACACCGTCTCTGGCAAAGGCATTCTTTCCAAAGAGGCGTTTTGAGATAAATCTTTCATTTCCGGAGGGTGTATTCCACCGGGGAAAGTCAATACCGCCATTTTGTTCTGTTCCTCCCTTCAATCTATTTTAATCTTTTTTCAACCAGTTGTACTTTCAACCACTTTTTCATGGCTTTCAGTCTCGTCTTGCTTCTGTTCATAAATGCTTGGTTGCTTTGTTCGAAATCAATTTCTTTTAGTTTTGAAAAGGCGTACGCAATCTCTGAAATAGATTTGTCTTTAAAATACGCCTGATAGCCCTTCATGTCTGAAAAATAGGATCGCATCTTGAAAGTATCCGAACTTAAAAAGGGAATGCCGAAATAAGAGGCGATAATCGATCCGTGAAGCCTCTCCGAAATGATGAGAGAGCATGTTGACGCCTGATCTGTGATTTCATTAACCTCTCCAACTTTTACAGTCGTTTCAAAGTATTCCCCAAATCGCTTTGAGGACTGTTCAGCAGCCCCAAGATCCTGTTCTGGAAAAGCCGCAAAAAATTGGATTTCATTGAATCCTTCATCTTTGAAAGGCTCGATGAAATCCTCGGGATTCAGCCAGGGATGTTTGAGAAAAACACCGATTCTTGAGGGGGAATTTTTCGTCACGGTTCGGTTTTGTAAAAAGTAATAACCCAGATCGGTCCCTCTTTCGTGTTTTTCGCTGCAGGTTTTTGCGTAGCGATAGGAAATCGTATCACGAAAGTAACCGCGACATAATTCGTTGCTCAAAATCTTTCTCAGTCGTGTGTAATTCTTTTTTGAATTAATCTTGCCTATACCATGTCCTAATAAATATACCGGCTTTTTGTAGAAAAGCGCTGTGGAAACGAGCCATTTATAATACAGAAAACTCCTGTTACTGGTTTCATCCTGAAAGATGTTTCCGCCCCCACCGATGATAATGTCCGACTGTTTTATAGCACTTAGGATTTTTAAAGGGGAGTTTCGAGGGATGTGCTGGATCATGATACCACCGATTTTTCTGGAACCAGACTTTGGAAAAAGCAAATACAGGTCTTCCACACCCACTTCTTTGAGAAGCTTTATTGTACTTCTAAAAAGCATTTCATCGCCGTAATTGTTCATTCCATAATATCCAAATAAGAATATTCTAATGGTTATCCCCCTGAGACCCTCTTTCCTTCATTTAAATTAAGACCGGAGGGTGTTAAATTTAATCAACCAAAGGATTATAACACGCAACAAATGAGAATTGAAAAAGACGAGGGATTTGATGCACAAAGGGCTACAATTTATTAAGAAATGCTAAGCCTCGAGTACACTTGAGATATCCTTCTTTTTTTACAGAAAGTTAATTTTTGCAGCTATTGACGTGGACTTGAGTTGAGGTAGTACACTATTGTTGAAGATGGTTGAGGGGCATTAAACGAAAAGAGATGGCCTTCAAAACGTGAAAGAACACAAAAACCAGGAGGTGTAGTAATATGAAAAAAAACATCAGCAAAATCGAAAGAATCAGAAGGAATGCCAACATTCAGCCAAATTTTGACCGATTGATGGAAATGAACAGCCTCAAGGTATACGACATAATCAACAGATTTTAAGCGCAAAAAAGAGACAACGACGAACAACACTTCACATAGATTGCACTCCTTTAACCCTCCGGATTGGAGGGTTTTTTTGGTCTTTATACATAAGGCAGTTGGAGTTGAAAGAAAAACGTGCTGCCTTCGCCCTCTTCGCTTTCAAATGACAGGGAAGAGCCCATCATTTCCAGCAAGCGATTTGTAATGGCTAAACCCAAACCGGTTCCACCGAATTTTCGTGTGATGGAATAATCTTCCTAATTGAAGGCTTCTAAAATCTTGTCTTTATTTTCTTTTTTTTATACCGAGCCATTTTCGGTGAATTTAACGGCATTTCCCAATAAATTGGTCAGTGTATATTTGAATATGAACTGATTAGCTTTTTGTAAGTTTAATTTGATTTACATTAAGAGCTGGAAATTTTTTAAGAATTTTTGTGTTACACTAATGATTGGAGAAAGATTGCCCTTATGAGAGAGGGTTCGCTCACTAAATATCTAATAAGAATTTGTCATCATTTATTGTATATATACAACTTTATTAAAGGGGGAAAATGATGAAAAAAGGATTTAGTATTGTCGTGATTGCCATTGTTTTGATGACAATGGCTGTTGCAAGTGTGAATGTATTATCGCCGGTGGGTCCCACGATCGTTTCTTTGGTAGGAATACTGGAAGACAAGGTGGAGACTGAGTCTGAGGTTAATATTGAGTTTTGGAGTTCGTTTGATCAGATTACCGCCCAGCTGGTGACCAAAGATGTTGATATTGTCATCACGCCAGTTGCTTTGGGCGAGTTGCTTTATGACAAGGGAATGGATGTTCAATTGGCAGCGGTCACTTTGTGGAAAACCTTTTATCTGGTTACAAAAGACATAGATGTGGAGAGCATGGAAGACTTGGCAGATATTGAGATTTACACGCCACAAGGTCAGGGACAGACCGGGGACGTTTTGTTGCGATACGAGTTTAACCGCCTTGGAATAGAAGGTTTTTCCATCAAATACGCCACACCACCGGAAATAATTGGATTAATGGCCACTGGGAAAGTCAAGGCGGCTGTTTTACCGGAGCCTTTTGTTTCTCTAACGCTGACAAAAGTCAAAGGAAGTAAAATTTCCTTGGATATGCAGGAGATATGGGGTAATGCAACAGGTGTTTACAGAGTGCCCATCACAGGTGTTTTGGTTCGGAAAGAAGTTTTAGAAGAAAGACCTCTTGAAATCGTATCCACCTTAAATGCCATCAAAGAGTCCATCCATTACGCCATGAACAACGTTGATGAGGCGGTGGAGTTAACCACAAAATACTTTAGTGGCATGCCCGCTCCCATCATGAAGCAATCTCTTTCACGATCGGTATACGGTTATTCAACCGTTGTGAGTGTCAAGGATGAAGTCCAGCGCTTTATGGAAACTGTCAATGCCGTTGACCCTTCCATTCCGGTGCCTGATGAGGGATTCTACGCTCAATAAAAAGAAATTTTCAATGAAAAGGCGCATTCCCGATTGGATTGTCGGGGTGTGCCTTTTGTTTTTATTCTGGTGGATCCTTGCGCTGATCATCAACCAATCTTTGATCGTTCCCTCACCTTATGAGGTTTTAGTAAAGATTGTGGAAGAAATACAACGGGGTAAGTTGTTACCGGCCTTGGCCATGACCTTTTTAAAATCTATCGAAGGGTTGGGAATTGCACTGTTAATTGGTACGCCCATTGGAATTATTATGGGGATTTCCAAGCGTTTTGAAGAGTGGATTAGGCCCTCCACCATGGTATTGCGTTCCATGCCCATTGTTTCCTGGTTGTCCAGTGTCATCGTTATCTGGGGAATGGGCTGGCAGGCGCCCATTTTTATCATTGTTACTACTCTTTTACCCCTGATCATCTACAACATTGCCCAAGGTGTGAAGAGTATCGATGTGAAGTTGATTGAAATGGCCAATGTCTATCAGGTACCCAACGCCAGAATTTTCAAACAAATTTATTTGGGATCGACCGTTCCTTTTTTGCTTTCCTCAGTTCGGGTGAGTCTTGGTACCATGTGGAAGGTGGCCATTGTCGCGGAGTTTATGGCTGGAGACACCGGTTTGGGAATCGAGATTTCATGGGCAAAATTTTATCTTGAAACGCCTACCGTATTTGCCTTCACTTCGGTAGCGGTCTTATCCGGTTTTCTTCTGGAATTTCTGTTTGATAAATTCATTTCTCTTATGTACAAGAAAGGATACGGCATATGGACTTAACAATTAAAACAACTTCATTGAGCAAAAGTTTTGGTGATTTACAGGTTATCCGGGATTTGAATATTGATATCAAAAAATCTGAACGTGTGGCATTTTTGGGACCTTCCGGTTGCGGAAAAACCACACTGTTAAGGTGTTTATCAGGATTACTAACAGATTATTCAGGACAAATCCAACGACAGCATTCAAAGGCCGGATTTGTTTTTCAGGAACCGAGATTGATTCCCTGGAGCAGTTTATATAATAACCTGACATTCGTAACAAAAGATGAAAAAAGGATCAGACGATCCCTTGAATTGGTTGAACTGGAGGAGTTCGGAAAACACCATCCGTCAAAACTGAGTGGTGGGATGCAGCAGCGGGCAAACCTTGCCAGGGCTTTGATCGTTGAACCGGAAATCATCTTTTTTGATGAACCCTTTCAAAATCTTGATTTAAAGTCAAATATCAAGCTCATGGAAGCGGTAAAACGGATTCAGAAACAGCAAAAGTGGACGGCGGTTCTAGTGACTCACGGTATTCGGGAGGCGGTGGTGTTTGCCCAAAGGATCTTCATTCTGTCAAAAAAACCGACTCGCGTGATCAAGGAAATAGATATGACCCAGGAGGAAGAAACGGACTTTTTCTCCCGGAAAACAGCAGAATACGAAAGAATGATTCTGGAGTATTATGAGTGATATTCTAATATTCGGTAGCTCTTACGAGGAGGAAATATGGAAACGGTTCCGGTTGTTGGAGACAGTGTATCCGATGTTACGTTTGCCATGAGGTCTGTCCTGAAGATGCTATCAAGCTTGTTGGTTCGCTTTTTAAATAGAAGTTATTAGCTATTCTGTAAACGGAATAATTATCTCAAATTTTTTGAAACCATGGGATTTTTATGATTTTAAAGTATAATCAAACTACACGGGGAAAAAGTTCTAAATTCAGGATTTTAGGAAGATCACATGGGATAAAAAAAGACTCTTTTTTCAAGAAACTCCTGGCAAAAATAAAAAAATCATATTTCATGGTAAACAAATTTTATCTTTGGTTGTTCTTTTTCGTTTTATTAGGGTTAAACGCCGCTTTAGCCTTTGCTGGAGTTGTTATTGTTTTTGTTATATTTCTGTTTACCAGGCGAGTGCCGTTGGAACCCAAGGGGCCGTTTCACTTTGACAGTTATGTTTATAAACAATCCGGTAATTTGAAGCTGAAGTTGGACTGTTGGTATCCCAAGGAAAGGCATAAAAAAAATCCGGTTGTTTTCTTTGCCCATGGCGGGGGATGGATATCGGGGTTCAGAAATCAGCCCAATAACGTTTCTTGGAGTAAATATCTGGCTTCCAAAGGGTTTTCAGTAGTTTCCATTGACTATCGATATGGGATCAACAACAGCATGGAGGATATACTGGAAGATTACTCGGATGCCCTTGAATTTGTCAGGGAACGGTCGGATATGCTGAGGTTGGACACTTCGAAAATAGTTTTAATGGGTTTGTCTGCCGGGGGACATCTGGCTCTGTTGTATGCGGCTTATTATACGTCTCCTCATGCTAAAGTAACAAAAGAGGAAAGAGGTTCCAGAATGATGGGAGTCAAAGCCGTTGTTGCTTTCTATGCGCCCTCTGATTTGAAGGATATCTTTGAAAAGGATAACAAATCATTATTTGCCAGATTTGCTACACGAACGACTTTAAAGGGGCTTCCTGATGAAAGTGATGATGTTTACCGATATTATTCACCGATTTATTGGGTGACTTCCTATATACCCCCAATATTCTTAGCCCATGGAAAAGATGATACGGTTGTTCCGTGTAATTCCTCCATCAAACTGGCAAAAAAATTGAAAATCTGTTCCGTTGACTATAAATTTTACGTCCATAAGCGAGGAAATCACGCTTTTGAATTTACTCGAAAAGATTTTAAAACCATCAAGATTTTAGAGTCGGCTATTAACTTTTTGAAGTCGAAATTATCCGAAAGTGATAAACCCCACCCCGATTCTAAAGGGAAAGGAGGACATCATGCGTGTTGATTTTCATTATGAAAAGGGCCAAATCGAATACCTGTCAGGATATATTTTTAAGGGTAAAAACTATCGATGTAACTATTTAAGATACGATACCAGATATAAAAAAGCCGGTAAAGGTTCTCAAGTGGTAGAGGTGTATAATTTCCAGCCTAAAGGGGATGTGAGGGCATCGGCTATCATCATGCAAGGATTGGGTAGCCAAAACGTGAAATTTCTGTTGTGGATGGCGACACATTTGTCTTCTGCAGGAATTAGTTCTTCCGTGATCATCCCTCCGGGTAATTATACCCGAGTGGAAGATAAATCGGTCAGTGGGAAAAATTATCTGTGGCCGGATTTGAATCTTATGGTTCCCACTTGGGAACACGCTGTTGTGGATGTTATGACAACGATCGACTTACTGCAGCAAGAGGGGTTGTGGTTGGAGAATAACTGTCTGGTTGGATATTGCCTGGGAGGGATGATTTCATGTATTGTGTCCGCCATAGAAAAGCGAATTAAAGAAACTATTTTAGTGGCCACCGGTGGACATATGGGCATGATCATGCATGAATCCAGAACAACGAAATTTGCCAGAAAGCTGATGAAAAACGGGTACGGCGATGATTATTATCTGAACGATAAAGAAAAAATATACGCGACTTATGAAGAACAAATGCCACGGATTAACCGTATGACGTTGAAGGAACTCATCGAAAGTGAAGATATCCATCCCCTATTGAAAATAGATCCCTTGGCCTACGCTCATTTGTTAAGACAATCAAGAACCACCATTATTGATGCCTTTTTCGATGAAACTTTGCCCAAACCAACTAGAAAACTGCTGTTTGAGCAGCTGGAAGATGCAAAAAAGTATGTGATGCCATTCAGCCATGGTACCTGGTTACCCTTTGAATACCTGCTTTCTCTTTACATACTCCATCGTATGAAGGTCAACGACAAAAAGGCGAAAAAGATGCTTTTGCGCAGTGAAAAACCCGAGGATTTAACGGGAGAAGATTTCCTCAGTAAAGTTTTTCGGAAAATCAGGTTTTAAAAGGAGGTCACCATGAAAACTCAAAAAAAGATCTTACTTTTTGTTTTGTTGCCTGGGGTACCAACACCATGGCTCCACAGTCCATTGCAAAAGAGGGGATTTTAACAGTTATCGTAGCTATGGCACTCAATTTGGCGATAAAGAGGCACACATAAGCGGGTCTGAACAGATTGAAATGACTATTGAGCAAATGCTTGCTTTTTTGGAGGGATAAGGTATGGGGAAGGATTCAAAAAAAACAGAGATTTTATGTGCCGGAGAGGTTCTCTTCGATTTTATTTCAGTTGACAGGGGCAAAGGTATCGGCGAGAGTTTGAATTTCAAGAAACGAATGGGCGGTTCCCCCTTTAACGTTTGCTGTGGTTTGTCCGCTTTGGGTGAAAGTTGCTCCTTTTTCACACAGTTGGGAGACGACAGTTTTGGAAAAGCCATATATGAATATCTTGGAACCCGTGATATTGATACGCAGTACGCCTTTGTTAAAAAGGGGGCAAAAACTTCACTGGCTTTTGCCGGTGTTGATGAATCCGGAAAGGCGGACTATGAATTTTACAGGGAAAACACGGCAGATGTTTCCATAAAAGAACAGGCAGCGGAGCAAGTCGTTTTTGACAATATCTCCATATTCCATTTTGGCTCTTTGGCCATTGTAGATGAACCTGGAGCGAAAACCTATTTAAAGCTGTTCGAGAAGGCGAAAACCAAATATGTTTTAACTGCTTTTGATCCCAATATTAGACCCTTTTGTATTAACGATAAAGAGAAATATATAACTTTGGCGATGCAGATCATTCAGAGAGTGGATGTGTTGAAATGTTCAGATGAAGATCTGTATTACATCACAGGTGAAAGCAAACCGGAAAAGGCACTGAAATTATTACCTCAAAATCCAAAGCGAATGGATTTTGTCACTCTGGGAAAAGAAGGTTGCCTTATTCATCATGACGATGCCTATAAGTACATAACGGGATACAAGGTTGATGTCTCAGATACAGTAGGTTGTGGAGACTCCTTCATGTCAGGCATTTTGAAAGTGATCAACAACAGTTTTTTAAGCGATGAAACAGACCGAATTGTTCTAATGGAAGAGGCTGCCAATTTCGCCGTTGCCTGTGCAGCTATCGTTGCATCCCGCGAAGGAGCGGCTGACGCCATGCCAACTGAAAAGGAAGTTTATCAGTTCATAGCGGATAGGGCGGATTAATAAAAAAATACTTTCCATAATCAATTAAGTCAATCAGTTTTCAAAAGAACGTTTCCCCTTTGCTCTCGGGACGTTTTCTCCCAATATGGTATAATTAAGGGGTATATTTGGGAGGCTTTTATGGAAGAAACGTCTAATTCGATCAACAGGTTTTTAATCACTATTGCGTCTTTTGCCAGAGAATTGAACACGGCAAAAAACACAGTTGATATCTCGAAGGCAATCGAAAAGGTGATGGGGCGTTTTTTCCCCATAGATTCCAGTTTGACTGCTATGTATAAAGATGATGAGTGGCAAGTTGTCAGGCTTGATGACGGTTTCCCGCTTGACGAGACTGATATGGAAAATTACTATTCCCTTGCTCTTGAAAGAAAATCCCCCAGTTTTTTTCCGTTGAATGATTCGGACTATTTGGTCATCCTTCCTTCGGTAAAATCGGGAAGGCTACTGTCCACTTTTTTTGGTTACGTTGGAGAGAATGAAAAGGGATTCACACAAGAATTTGAGACCATGTTTGGTTTCTTCAGCTTCTATTCAGGTATTGTTCTGGAAAATCAGGGTCTCCTCAATGAAGTGAAGGATTCTGCGAAGGTTCAAGAGCGGTTACGAGTCTATTTCGAGATGATGCTGAACTCATTGGACGAGGGTATTTGTGTATTGGATTCATCCGGTGGATTTGTTTTTAAGAATAAAAAATACCATGAAATTGATCCGGGTGATGCTGTTGTAGAACAGATAAAGAGAATTTCTGCGGAAACCTTTACTCAAGATACCGGCCAAGCGGTTGAAATGGAATTTGATGAGGTCTTTTACTCGTTTAATTCAGTCATCTTGACGGATGATGAGCAGGTTTTACTTAGGATTGAAGACATCACCAACACCAAAGAACTTGAACGAATGAAGAAGATCGATCAGATGAAGACAGAGTTTATTGCCAATATTTCACATGAGCTTCGAACACCTCTATCTGCAATAAAAGCCTATTCCGAGACGATTGAGGATTCGATTGAATCATTAGATCCCGATACATTAAAGGAATTTATGGGAACCATCATCGATCAAAGTGATCATCTGACTTTTTTACTGGATCAACTCCTTGATTTCTCAAGAATGGAGAGAAGGGACCTCAAGTTAGAAAAGTCTGATTTTAATATTATCGAATTGATCAAAAAAGCAAAAGAGAGCAATAAGGAGAAATACGAGCAGTATTCGGTGAGAATCGACCTGGACTTGCCAGAAGAAGCAATCATGGTTAATGCCGATGAAAAGAGAATCAAACAGGTGTTGATCAATCTCATTTCAAATGCCGTTAAATATTCAAACAAAGAAATGGATGAAGAAAAGGTTTTTGTTTCATTGGAAACTGAGGGAGATGAAGTTACCATCGCCGTTAAAGATAACGGTGTGGGAATTGAAGAATCCGAGCATGATAAGATCTTTAACAAATTTTACAGAATTGACAGTTCTTTGACTTATGAAGTGGAAGGGACAGGTCTTGGATTGTCTATTTGTCGGGAAATTATTCATGAACACGGTAAAGAGATCACCTTAGAAAGCTCACCGGGGGAAGGATCTGTATTCAGCTTTAAACTGGATAAAGCAAAGGATTAGGGTATTATGGACTTAAAAAAAACCATTCAAGAAATCGAAAACCTGCCTTCTCCGGATTTCATTTTACAGAAGATTGTAGATACTGCCAACAACCCAGAGGCCTCTGCAAAGGATTTAAACGAGGTAGCTTCTAAGGACCCTGGTTTTGTGGCCAAGATTTTAAAACTCGCAAATTCCGCATATTATGGCTTACCGCGTAATGTCACAAAGTTAACCGAAGCCATTATGATACTGGGATTTAAAACGGTTAGAAACATGGCCATGAGTATTTTTACCGGCAAAGAATTTTTCCGCTTTGAGACAAAAAACCTGGATATGAAGGAATTTTGGAAACATGCAGTGGTTGTTGCCACTGTTGGAGAATTAACGGCAGAGATTATCGGATATTCCAACAAAGAAGAGTTGTTTATGTGCGGCTTGCTGCACGATATCGGTAAATCTGTACAAGGTGTGTTGTTCCCCAATCTGTTTGATTCCATCATTAGTGTGGCAAGAGCTAAGAAGATCAGCTATTACCAAACCGAACAACGGTTGGAAATCCCTACTCATGAGATATTTGCAGAGTTGTTGCTTGAAAAGTGGAATTTCCCGGAACTTGTTATGATAACCGCTTCAAGGCATCATCGTCCCCAGGCCATTCAAAATTCAATCTATTCAGACCCGGTCAATATCATTACCCTGTCTACTTTTATTGCCGAAAGAATGAGATTGGGGGATAACGGTTCGGGTCGACCGATAGAGTTACCGAAATACTGTTGGGACGAATTGGGATTAACACCCGTTATCTTCGATGAATTGTTAGACTCTGTGGAAAAGAAAGTGGAAAAAATCGAAGAGTTTATGAATATATAAGGAGGAAAAAGATGAGAATAGGAGTTTTAACAGGTGGTGGAGATTGTCCCGGATTGAACGCTGTTGTAAGGGGGATTGTTTCTTCAAAACGTTCGGATATGGAGATATTTGGATTTATGAGGGGATGGAATGGCCCGCTTGAAGCTGATTACATACCACTTAATACAGAAGATGTGGAGGGTATTCATATTCTTGGTGGTACCATACTGGGAACTTCAAGGACCAATCCATTTAAGAAAGAGGAGGATACTAAAAAGTTATTTGAAAACCTTGAAAAGTTAAAGATTGATTCCATCATTGCCATTGGTGGTGACGACACGTTGAGTGTGGCCGCCAAACTTTCTTCTTTCCATTTCCCGGTTGTTGGTGTTCCAAAGACGATAGATAACGATGTATCCAACACAGATTATACATTTGGTTTCCATACAGCGGTAAACGTAGGAGCCGATGCCATTGACCGATTGCACTCTACGGCAAAATCCCACAGCCGAGTGTTTTATGTGGAGATCATGGGTAGAGAAGCCGGGTGGATAGCCATTGAAGCCGGTTTGGCATCAGGAGCTCATTTGGTACTTATTCCGGAATATCCCATGACTCTGGATGAAATCATGTCCGTTGTGGATAAGAGAATGGAGAGAGGCGGATATTGTATTGTTGCTGTCGCCGAAGGGTTTAAGCCAACAGAATTCGAGGATGAATTAAACAAGCATAAGGCGGTGGATGCATTCGGCCACGTTCAACTGGGAGGAATTGCTGAATTCTTAACTGAGATTACCAAAGAAAGACGTTCTTATGAGACACGTTCAGTCGTGCTTGGCCATCTTTTAAGAGGAGGGACGCCAACGGCGTTTGACAGGATTCTGGGAACCAGATACGGTGTTCATGCCATGGAACTGATCAAAAAACAGGATTATGGCCGTATGGTAGCTCTTTCAGGAAACGACATTGTATCTGTTCCAATCGAATACGGTGTGGCAACAAAGAAACTGGTTCCATATGATTACTACAAACTGTGTACACTTTTCTTCGGATAAGGAGGCGATAATTTGAAGGGAAACCATGCTTACGTCCTATGGGCGATTGAAGTGATTGAGAATTATATCTTAAACGGCAAGGTGATTGATATTCCCGAATATATCCCCCATCAGCTGATTGAAACACAGGCGGGTGTGTTTGTCACTTTGCACAATGACGATCAGAGTCTTCGTGGTTGTATTGGTACGTTTATGCCTACTCAAAAAAGCCTGGCGTTGGAAATACGAGAAAACGCTATAGCAGCTGCCACACGAGATCCAAGGTTTAACGCAGTTTCTCCGTATGAGTTGGACCATATCATCGTGTCGGTAGATGTTTTATCTCAACCGATTGAGTGCAAGAACTTGGAAGAGTTGGATCCGAAAGCCTACGGAGTAATTGTAGAAAGCGGGTACAAAAGGGGTTTGTTACTTCCGGATCTTGACGGGGTTGATACAATCGAAAAGCAGCTTGCAATCGCAAAAAGGAAAGCCGGTATCGGTAATCACGAAGCAGTAAAAGTTTACAAATTTGAAGTGAATAGGTACCATTAAGGAGGAATTACTATGAGAGAAGCCCTCTTTTACGAAGAAATTGGAGGGTCTAAGGTAAGGTGCAATCTTTGTCCCCATCATTGTGAAATAGAAGATGGTCATTCAGGTCTGTGCAGGGTTAGGATCAACAAAGGTGGGGTCCTATATACATTAACTTATGGAACCCTTTCATCCATATCAAATGATCCCATTGAAAAGAAGCCTCTTTATCATTTTCACCCCGGTACGGCGATCCTGTCGGTGGGTTCTTGGGGTTGCAACATGACATGTCCCTGGTGCCAAAATTGGGAAATCGCCCATGAAAAACCACAAGTACAGCGAGTTAACCCTGATAGACTGATTGATTTGACGCTTGACAGAGAACTTGATGGGATTGCCTATACCTACAATGAACCGATTGTATCTTTTGAATTCGTTTTGGACACATCCAGAATGGCAAGTGCTGACGGTCTTTACAACGTGATGGTTACCAACGGGTACATCGAAGAAGCGCCGCTCAAACTCTTGTTGCAGACGATACAAGCCATGAACATTGATCTAAAAGGGTTTAATCCCAATTTTTACAAAAAGAGAACATCCGGTGATCTTGAGACGATCAAAAAGAACATTAAAACCATCAGTGATGAAGGTCTCCATTTGGAATTGACCACCCTTGTAATTCCAGGGGAAAATGATTCCGATGAGGAAATGGAGGAACAAGCTACATGGATCGCATCAGTCAACGATGAAATCCCTTTACATTTGTCCAAATACTATCCGGCGTATAAATTCAACAAGCCACCCACACCCGATGAGACATTGTTAAAATTGTACGCAATTGCCAAAAAACACTTAAAGTACGTTTACTTGGGCAACACGAATTTAAAAGAGGGAAGGGACACACATTGTCCGGTTTGTGATAACTTATTAATCAAACGAAGTGGTTTCAATGTAGAAATCGTTGGTATTCAGGATAAAAAATGCGCGAAATGTCAAACGGATCTCAATATCAAACTATGAAACTATCGAAAAACAGTTGGATATTAATTATCATATTCATCGTTCTTCTACTGTTTATTTCGATCCTGTTTTTCTTTAAAAGCGAGCCGGAATACGTTCAAAAAGTAGATATAGCCATTGGAACGACAGTTAAAGTGGTTGTATCATCGGAAAAAGATCCCGGATTGATTGTAGATGCCATTCTTCGGGAATTTCACAGAATCGACAGGAAGTTTTCAGTTACCGATCCCAAAAGCGTGATATCACAAATCAATACAAGTGATAACCCTGTTGAAGTTGATGAAGAAACCGCCTTTGTGATTGAGCGTTCTCTCGCACTTGCCAGAGCAACAGAAGGGGCGTTTGATCCTGCGCTGGGAAATCTGATCACTCTTTGGGGATTTGATAGGATAAATGACACTGCATTTAAACCAACAGTTCCATCGGATTTACAAATTGAAGAAGCATTGAAAAAATCAGGGTATGAAAACATCTTGTTGGAAAATGATGTGGTAATCCTAAACAATTCCGTAAAACTGGATCTTGGTGGTGTAGTTAAAGGTTACGCCATTGACAGGGGGATATCCATTGCAAAAGAAATGGATCCCCAGGCTACTGGATATATTGATGCAGGAAGGGATATAGGAATCATTGGACCAAAGTTTGGTGGTGAGTACTGGGCAATAGCCGTTCAAGATCCAAGAGGTGATAGTGGTGACTATATCGATCTCGTTTATCTGAAAAATGGAACTATCGTTACTTCCGGTGATTATGAACGCTTTTTTATAATGAATGGCGTTAGATATCATCATATTCTAAACCCTAAAACCGGATACCCAGTACGAGAAACCATTTCCACAACGGTTATCTCACCGGATGCCATGGATGCTGATGCCTTCTCAACGGCGGCGTTTGTGCTTAGCTCCGAATTTTCAGCCGTTCTGTTACCTGTTTTAGGCGGACAGGGTTTGTTTGTGGATGCTCAAACCAAAGTGACTTATACAGAAGGCTGGTCATTTTTCAAGGAAAAGCATTGATGCGTCAATTTAAACCGCGGTTTAAAGAAAATAGTTGCGCATTGTTTCAAAAACGTGATCTCTACCTTTATATGATACTCATTTTTTTTATTTTTACAGCTGTTTACTTAGGGATTGCTTTTTCAAAAGGAAGTATTGTAGAAGTTAGGATCAACGGTATCGTTCAATATCGCTTTTCACTTGAGGAGGAAGGACAAAAGTCCATTGAGAGCAACGGGAAAAGGCTGATGGATTTGTTGATCGACCAAGGTGATGTACGAATCATCAATTCCCAATGTCCTCTGCATTTATGTGAAAGAGGCACCTTGAAACAATCCGGTGTCCTGGTATGCGTTCCTCAAAAGGTTATTATTAACATTGCCAACGATGAAGAGCCGGTTAAAGAACAAGATGGAATAGATTTGATTACAGGATAGAAGGAGAATGAATATTAAGCGTGGACAAAAGCCGTTTTCATCGGCAAGGTTGACATATTTATCCGTATTAACAGCTATTGCCATTAGTATTGGTATACTGGAAACCGTTATTCCACCCCCGGTTCCTTTAGTAGGATTTAAGTGGGGTTTTTCAAACAGTATCATCTTGATGGTTCTGATTCTCATGGGCCAAAAAGAAGGGTTTATTGCCGCAACGTTGAAGGTTATTATCGCCAGTTTGTTAACTGGGAGGTTTTTGGGACCGTCCTTTTTTTTAGGATTTGGAGGATCGCTGAGTTCTGTTTATATGATGTCAATACTGATGAAGAGTAAATTTGGTTTAATAGCTGTGAGTGTATTTGGTTCATTTGTGAGTAATGTGGTTCAATTGTTTTTAGCGGCAACTCTTTTTATTGGATCCGGAAAGGTTTTTTATTTGTCCGGATATATCATCGGAATCGGAACTTTTACTGGTTTTTTAAACGCAATCATCGCTTATGGGGGGGTAAAATGGATGAAAGAAATCGATATACTATCATAATGGCTTCTGGATCGCCGAGGCGAAAAGAGTTGATGAAAAGATTTCCTTTAGATGTAATTTACGAATCTCACAGATTAGAAGATGAAAAAGCAGATGAAATTGAAAATAAATATGAACAGGAAATTGTGGTGGATATAGCCTTAAAAAAACTCAGATCCATGTACGAAATGTTCAAAAAGCCCGAAACAGTTATTATCGCAGCAGATACCATGGTTTTTTATAAAGGCAGGATATTGGGAAAACCCAAATCCATAGAAGAAGCACAGCAAATGTTACACATGCTCTGTGGCCAATGGCATGAAGTTTACACGGGATGTGCCCTTTCCATTACAGAAGAAACAGGCAAAGATCATGAGATAAAATTTTGGGAGAAAACCAGGGTTAAATTCAGAAAGGTTCCCACGGCATTCATCAGACATTATTGTGCCACCGAAAAACCCCTGGATAAAGCAGGAGCTTATGGCATTCAGGATGAAGGGGCTTTTCTAATTGAAAAGATTGCCGGGGATTATTACAACGTCATGGGATTGCCTATTGGAAGGCTTTGGGAATTACTCTTAGATTTTGAGGTTATCCATCTATGATCATGCCCCGGGAAAAACTCCTGAAATATGGTTCCGGGAGTTTAACCGCGGATGAATTGATTGCCATTCTCTTGAGAACGGGTACACCACAAATGAATGTGCTAAAGGTTTCAGAACAGTTGTATTCAAGTATGGATCATTCGCTGTATAAGTTGCAGCAAGCTCCCCTTGAAAGGATTAAAGAAATCAAAGGAATGGGTCAAGTCAAGGCAATCACCTTGAAGGCCTCGTTGGAACTTGGAGTGAGGTTATACAGTGAACTGGTTTTGGAAAAGCGAAAGATCAAAAAACCCTCGGATATCTTCAAAATGTGTTTGGATATGTCTTTTTTTGATCAGGAAACGGTGAGGATTATTTCCGTGGATTCAAAATCAAACGTGATATCTGTTGAAGACATTACAAGGGGGACGGCTAACGCCTCACTCATACATCCAAGGGAAGTTTTCAAACCGGTTATTTCCAATTCAGCTGTCAGCTTTGCCGTGGTTCACAACCATCCCTCAGGTGATCCCACACCCAGTGAGGCGGATAGAGATATTACAGGACGTCTAAAAGACTGTTCAAAGATAATGGGAATTGATATAATCGATCATATTATCATTGGTAAAGGTAAATTTTACAGCTTTATTTTGAAAAAAGAGCTGCATGGAGGTGTAACTGAAGATGCCGGACAACAACAATCAGGGCTTAGACAAATTGCGGAAGCTTAAAACGGAAATAGAAAAAGACCTTGAGAAAAAAACGGGTAAAAAGAGACAAAGCGATGAAAAAAGAAAAAAATTTTCCCTTTCAGATGATTTGAGAAAGCGCTTAACCACAAGCAAACCTTCTAACATCGTGGTTGATGAGATCAGATCGATTATTGATGTCGAACGATATCTGACCGATCTTTCTTTAACCGATTTAAAAGGACTCTTAGGGAACAACATAGAAAAAGATAGAAATATCGGGGCAAAAGAAAATTTCAAAGGCCTATTGGATATACTGAACAAAAACATTAAGAACGCAGATGAAAAATTCACCGCTTTAGTCCAAAACGTAAAAAAGGATTACACCTTTTTCAATTTCTTTTTGACAAAAGTCCTTTTGGGCAAAGACATTAACATGGAAATGAAGGCGTTTTACAAAAATTATCAGGATTCCGTTTATCCCTTTTTATTAATCATTTTTTATACGGTGTTTAAAACTGGTTCATATGCAGCCTTAAAAAATATCCTGCGTATAGCTGAAAAAAACGATCAAGATTTACTGCCGGAATTGATCACTGCTATGATCAAACATGATTATCTGGGTGTTTCAAAGTCAATCGGTGCGATTTACAGGCAAAATCAATTTAGGGATTATCAAAACATCGCCAGTGCTTTACCCTATCTTATAAATTCCGACGATGAGTCTCATAAACGAGTGGTGAATGCGTTGGAGAAGAAAAAGCACCATCGCTGTTCAAAGATCTACCGAGAGTATTTGACAAAAGAGGAGATTAATACAGACAAAACGCTCTCTGAATGCCCCATGGGTATGTTTATCCTTGCAAAAAAGCTTTTAAGAAATGGACAGATACAGGAGGCAAAAGATATCTCAAAAGAATTGGTCAGAATGAAAGATCCCCATGGTATATTGCTACAATCCAGTATGATATATGCCTCAAAAGATGAGGCAACGGCTTTCAAGGTCTGGTATGAATCCCTTAAACCGTATAAAACCATCATGTTAGGCTGGGAATCAGTTTCTCAAACTCAATTTAAAGGGTTAGGGCTTGACAGGGGAACCAGAAATATCCGACTGGAGGAGTATCAGATACCGGATAATATAGCATCTTTTAAAGCGCAAATTGGCAAAAGGCTTAATCAACATACAGATTTTGAAATATTCTTATATCCATATGAAGAATTAAGAACGTTATTTTCGCCCTATTGCTGTCAACTTTATTACAGTATAAATTAATGGAAGGCGGTGCTGAAAGTGGGTATACTGCAACCGATGGAATCAATGATTCAGGACATGGATGAATGGGAATTAACGATCAAAAATCAAGCACCTATTGTATTTTCAGGACTTTCTTTTTTGGAAGACTGTTCTCAAGATCTCGATCTTGATGTGACCACCGCTTATAACCCCGGCGATTTTTTGGTCAACGAAACAGAAATTTTGAAAATGAAAGGGTTTTTGAGTTACATAATGATTTTCCGTGAGGAATTGCTAAATCAATGGTCCAATTTATTGAATATATGTACCGTATTGTATCGTATGAAAATGGCTGTGGGGAAAAATTCACCCGGTATGAAGATGGTGGTTCGTAATTTGCCGGATATGATCTATAATACTGTGTATTTAAACGAAGCAATTGAAGATGCCGGTTGTGTTTTCTGGCCAATGTCTGTCACGGATGGAATCATACATAAACCTATATGGAAGCGTTACGTGGATATCAAACAAGCCATCGATTCATATAAAAAAAGACTATATCCCGGTATGAAGATTTTACTGGAATGTGATAATATATCTGACAGTATCGAGGCCATGAAAAACGGGGCAGATGGTATTATTCTCAGGAACATGAGGGAAGATACCGTTGCGGAGATAACCAAGACCATCAGGGAACGGTTTAAAAAAGTTTATCTGGAATACATGGGGGATGTGCGTCTTTCCAACATCGAAGGTTATGGAAAAAGCGGAATTGATGCCATCGGCATTGATGATCTGACTTATTTCTTTGGAAGAGCCAATTTAAAAGTGGAGATCAAGCGTATCAGCAACCTTAATCATGAGGAACAATAATGAATACCAAAAGCGGTTTGCTTTGTTTTTGGATGCTGCAACGCCGTTGTTTTATATAGCTGTAAAGGATTTTAAAAAAGAAATAATCGTTGAAAAGTCTTACAACCATGATGAATTAAAGGGAGAAGCCCTCTCTTCGGTTGTTAAGAAGATATTTGACGAAAACCACTATGATGTTCATGAGTTGGCCTTTTTATGCACAACAAAGGGACCCGGTTCATTGACTGGATTAAGAATCGTCATGAGTTTAATAAAAACCATGGGACAGATTTTGAAGGTGCCAATCGTCTGTATTCCGACTCTTTATGCTTTGGAGCGTTCTTTTGCATCCAATGAATGCATCGAAAACAAGAAGATAATCACTTGTTTGTTGGCCCGAAAAAATAGTTATTACGTAAGATTCTCAGGCAATGAAGAAGACACTTTTAAACAAATATCCACAGAAACACTCTGTGAAAAGGCGAAAGATGTTAATATATTACTGTGGCCATCAGGATCAGTAATTGTGGATGATTGTGATAAACAGCGGATGAATTCCGTCATAGTTAAGCTGAGCACTGAGGTTATTTTTAACGTAAGCAAGCTTAAATACGAGGAAAAAAAATACGTTGATTATATAGAATGTCAACCGGAATACGCAGGTAAATCGGTTGCTGAGAAGAATTTTGAGAACAAGTGAAAAAGTAGGATATGATATAATTTTTTATCTTGGAAAAGAAAATCATTTAACCGAGAGGGAGGGTCTAAATGAAAATAGTAAATCCCCTGGGAGAAGTAACTGTACATATAAACGTTTTAAAACACCTTGTCTATCAATCTCTACTTGAATGTTACGGGTTGGTCAGGATGGATGATGTCAATATCATCTCGAAATACCTTGGTGGGGAAGAAAAGGGGATACACATCAGAGATGATGAAGAAGGCATATTCGTTGATGTTTATCCGGTTATCTCCTACGGAATGAAAATTGATCAGGTTGCATTAAATGTACAGGAATATGTGAATTACAAATTTGATGAGATGCTGGGAATGAAACCGGTGGAGATTAACATTCACATATTGGGGATAAAACTCGATTAGATTGAATTTTCCTTGGAGAAAGAGGTGTTAAAATTGGATAATAAGCCTTCGAAGGTCGATGCAATATTTTTGAAGAACGGATTTAAAAAAGCCTCCGAAGTTTTAGTGGCCCACAGGGATGAACTAAACGCTTTGAATGTATTCCCCGTACCAGATGGAGATACGGGGCATAATATGTCCGCTTGTGTTTTGGAAGCTTGCAGGGAACTGGATAAAATAAAATACGATTCCATTAAAACCGTTTCTAACGCTATTAAGAACGGCACTTTGATGGGAGCCCGCGGGAATTCAGGTGTTATCTTATCTCAAATCTTCAGTGGTTTTTTTGAAGTTGTTTTTAAAAACGATAGAATCGATATTCCAATATTTGTAAAAGCCATGAAACGAGCCAATGAGGTTGCAACAGGTGCGGTGATGAAACCCGTTAAGGGTACCATATTAACGTTGATAGAAGATCTCGCTAATTATTCATTCAAACACCAAGAAGATTTCCTGGATTACAAACACTTACTGGATATGTTGACAAAAAGAGCCTTTAAAGTAGTGGAGAAAACCAGAGAAATGATGCCAAAGTTAAAGCAAGCGGGGGTTGTAGATGCCGGTGCGAAGGGTTTGGCTTATATATTGGAAGGATACCACAAATACGCTTCTGGAGATACGAAAATCACCATTGAAAAGAAAGGTGAAGTTCCACAAATAAAATCAGAAGCGGAAATTGTTGTAGAAGAATTAACCTATCAATATTGCACTGAATTTATGGCCAGACTCTTTTCCGGTGTGGAGAAATCAGATATTGAATCACTTAAGAAGAATCTAAATCGCATGGGAGATTCCATAGTATTAGTGCACAATTCAGATATCTTGAAAGGCCACATTCATACAGACCATCCGGGAAGAGTATTTGAGTATGCCTTGAAGTATGGAGAGCTCATGAAGGTCAAAGTGGATAATATGAAGGAGCAACACCAGGAAGTTTTGATTCACAGGCAGAATGAAAAACAAACAGAGAACTCCGAATTAACGCAAAAAGATGATTCTGAGTTAATCCCTGAAGAAAGTGGCTATTCAATGGAACCAACTTCCAACAAAAGGCAATACGCCTTTGTAGCAGTCTCTCCCGGAGAAGGGATTTCCAGGATTTTGCACGAGATGAATGTGGACAACATCGTATTTGGCGGACAAACAATGAATCCATCAACAGCAGATATTGCCAATGCTATCGACAAGATAGAGGCGGAGAATATTTTCATTCTTCCCAATAATACTAATATTATTATGGCTGCTGAAAGTGCTGCAAAGATGAAAGAAAGTGATACGAAGCATATCGAAGTGCTACCAACCAAATCCGTACAGGAAGGGATGGCATGTATCATCGCCTTTGTGGAAAGTGCGTCTCGTGAGGAAAATTTGGAGTCTATGGAAGTTGCTCTAAAAGAAGTGCTTTCGATTTCAGTAACCCACGCGGTAAGGGATTCAGAAATCAACAGCGAGAAGATAAAAGAGGGAGAATTTCTTTTTTTTGCAGGTAAAGATTTATTAGCTCATACCGAAACTTTGGAGGAAGCGGTTTATAAAGGTATGGAACAAATTGATTTAGAGGACTATGAGATCATGACCATTTTTTATGGTGAAGATGTTCAAGAAGGATTCGTCAATAGGCTGAGTGAAACTTTGCAGGAAAAATATGAGGACCTTGAAATAAGCATATACAATGGAGGACAAGCGCATTATCCGTTTTACATTTCCCTTGAATGAGGTCTTGATGCATGAACAGAAAAGAAAAACTTGTTTTAATAGCGTTGACCTGTGTGTTCGTTTTAGGCGTGGTATTCAGCATTAAGGATTTGAATGTCCCCGCGATGAATACAGAGGAAAGAGAAGCTTATGACCAACAGACAGAAGCGCTGAGAACCGGTTTGATTGACGTTAACACGGCCAATGCCATGGAATTGCAGCTTTTAAAAGGAATTGGCACAACCAAAGCGGATGCAATTGTGAAGTATAGAGAAACTAACGGGTCATTTTTTAAAAAAGAAGATATCATGAGTGTGCCCGGAATAGGACCGGCAACCTTTGAAAAGATAAAGGACCGGCTACAAGTCACTGAAAAGTTAAGGGATGCATCAAAACAGGAGCAAGATAACAGTGATGAAGAACGAATCAACATCAATCACGCATCCCGTTTACAATTGGAAAAGCTGCCAGGGATAGGACCGGTTAAGGCGAGAAGCATTGTTGAATATCGGGAATTAAATGGAGCTTTTAATGATTTACCTGATTTGATTCTTGTAAAGGGAATTGGAGAAAAGACCCTTGAACAAATTAAACCAATGATTACCATCAGTCATTAAAAAAGAAGAAATCATCTTTAGGAGGGCTATAAATGAAAAAAAGAACCATTATCACAACTTTTTTGACAATGTTTTTACTTACGGCGATCCTTAGTGCGGGAACACCGTTTTCCGCCAGTTCCAGACAGCCTGTTATGGGCTTCATCGATTTCGATATCGCCGGACAGCAATTTTTAGAATCAAAGAACTTAATGGAAGAATATCAGGCGGATGCCGAATATTACAACAGTCTTTTAAAGCCGCTGGAAGATGAAATCATCAGAATGAGGAATGCGGGTGAAGAAAATTCCAAATCTTATCAGTTAAAGGTCAATGAGTATTCCCTTCAAAAAGACAAATTCACCACACAGTTACAGGAGAAATACACCGTCCAGTTTGAAGAGGTCAACGAAAAGCTCCTCACGTTGGCGGAAGAATACGCAAAGATCAACAACATCGATATTCTCATCACAAATAAGGTTGCAGTCTATATTGCCGATGATTTTGATTTGACGCAAGATTTTATCGATTTTGCAAATTCAAGGGCTGAGTTTTAATAACAATTGAAAAATCAACTCACATGTACTCAACTGGTAAAAAAATACGGTAGAAGAAAAGTTGTGAAAGCGGCATCATTGGAAGTCACTTCCAATGAAATAGTTGGTTTACTCGGCCCGAATGGGGCCGGGAAAACCACCATCTTTCGCATGATACTTGGTATTGTTGTACCCACAAAGGGAACAATCCATCTAAATAACGAAGATATTACCCATATACCCATACATCTGAGGGCAAAACGAGGAATCACCTATTTACCTCAGGAAGTATCGGTTTTCACAGGTTTAACCGTCAGGAAAAATGTTTCACTCATCTTTGAAAACATGAAAATGCCGAAGAGGGAAATCAGAGAAAAAACACAACAGCTCATTGAAGATTTCGGAATATCTCATTTGGAATCTCAAAAGGCCGCAAATCTTTCCGGCGGTGAAAAAAGACGGTTAGAACTGGCAAGGATGATGACCCTTGAACCGAAATTTATACTGCTTGATGAGCCTTTCAGCGGCATCGATCCCATGACTGTCAAGGATATTCAACGCATGAGTATTCGCTTGAAAGAGATGGGTATCGGTGTAATTGTTACAGACCACAATGTTGACGATATCAGAAGAATCGTCGATCGACTTTATGTAATTCACAAGGGAACAATATTGGCTGAAGGGGATCCTGAATCTGTTTTCAGTGACAGAAAAGTAATCGAAAACTATCTTGGAGAATAATATGAATATATGTGTAATAGGTTATTCAGGGAAGATCAATAAAACCCCTGTGAAAGAGCTTTATGATTTTACATACCGTTTAGGCTATACCATCGCTGTCCGTGGGCACACCCTTTGGTCGGGTGGCAGAGACGGAATCATGGATATTGTATCGAAAGGCGCTCATGAAGGTGGCGGAGAAATTGTAGGTGTTTTACCCTGGGACAAGGGAAACTCTATGTCCAGACCTTCGGATTATATCCAAAATGTTGTCTTTACCGGATTGGATTTCACCATGAGAAGTTGTATTCTGGTGAATAACGCCGATTTGGTCATCTCGGTTGGAGGTGGTTCAGGCACAGCAACAGAAATCTTTGCCGCTTATTCTTATGGCAAACCCATTTTATTATGTACAAAAAGCGGTGGTTGGACCCAAAAGATCGCAGAAACCTTCAAAGATAAATCAAAACCCGTATTCCTGGATTCCAGAGAAACCGCCCCGGTCTTTTTAGTCAACACCATTGATGATATTGAAAGACATTTGTAAAATCATTCAATAGACAGGGACTTTTGAATAACTCAAAAGTCCCTATTTCCTGTGCTTCAAAAAATCAAGACACACATATGCAAAATCCACGGGATTTTCAAAAATCAAATAATGTGTATTCCCTCTGAAAAAAACCAACCAGCAATTTTTAAAAACCGAAGCTAGCTTTAATGAATCTTCCGGATCAAGAATATTATCCGCACGCCCGTGAATAAGCAGTACTTCATTTTTGATTGACTCAAAAATCTTCGGATCCACCTGCCAATCTACCACGATATCTAATTAGTAACTGCAAGGTTTTTCGCCTATTTCCTAAAAAAACCTTGCACTTAGACAGGCAAAAATGCTCTGTAAAGTTTTATTAGTAAGAGCTCTGAGTTATTCAGCAGACCCTGTTTAATGTATAATAGCATAAACCCAACTTGGAGGTGCAATTGTAAATGAAAAGATTGACAATTTTTTTAATGGTTTTAATTATTCCTTTCTCCCTTTTTTCTATGGACATTTCGGAGGCAATAGGTGATACAACCCTTTTTATCTATGCCTTTGAAACGAATCTGCATAATTTGCGTATAACACTTGATGTACTCTCAAAAACAGAAGAGGTAAAATCCGGTGAATGGGAACAGATGAGTGGGTTGATAGAAGAGCTTCAAAAGCAGGATGAATCAACACTGTACTGGTTTTCGAATCCGGATGGCACTTACTATACAGTGGAAAAAGGGTTGACGGATTACAACCTGCAGGAACGAGAATATTTCCAACAACTTCAACAGAAAGAATCCGTTTACGGTACCGTGATAACCGGTTATACCAGTCAAAAAAAGAGTATTGTCGTAGCTCAACCCGTTTTCAAAGATGATAAGTTGGTGGGTTATTTGGGTGGTTCCAAATATACAGATTCTCTGGTGGAATACCTTGATATGATGGCACAGAATGGTGTGGTACGTTCCTTTTACGTCATCACATCAGAAGGAGAAGACATCATCCAATACAATATCGATGAGAAAATGGCGAAAAATCTAAACGCGCTAATGCTGGAAACCGGTTTCGGATTGTATCCCATGTCTGAAAACAGTTCCCTGAAATACCAGTATATATTTGGCCCCTCTCCCGAAACAGGCTGGCTCTACGCAGTGGGAAAGAAAAAATAACCCTTGACAAGGTTCCATGTTCATTGTATAACCTACGGGTGAAAAGAAAAGAGGAGATTTCCGTATCTCCTCTTTTTTCATTGTTTACAACTTTCTCATGTAATAGTAACTTGTTTCTCTTTCACAAGCTCCAAATTATTCCAACCAAAAATACTCCTTATTAACCTCAAGAATATCATCCAAAAGGTCATCCACATCTTCCAATCCAGGTCCAAGAGGGTGAATGAGCAAGGCTTCTTTGGCTTTTTTTCTGGAATTGTTCAAATGGGCTTCAATCGTCAATCTTTCAAAGGCTTTAATGGTATCGATGAGACCCTTTGCCATGGGATGAGCCTTTTCAATACCCACCGGCCTTATCATCTTTTCGGAGACACGTCCGTTGATTTCAAGGACATAATCTCTGTCAAGGTTTTCCACAGCACCGTTGTTTCTAATATTAACAATGTGTTCTTTGGTTCCTGATGTACACAAATCCCTGATCAGTTCCACGGCAGCTGTTGAATACATGGAGCCGCCGCGCTGTTCCAATTCTGCAGGTTTTTCGTATAAACCCACATCCGAATATTTTTCAAGTAGTTCCCTTTCAATCTTTTGTACCTGCTCTCCCCTCGTACCTTTGGTGGCTTTTGCTTCTTTTTCCTCTGCCAGCATGGTTTGAGTCGTGTAATAATAACGCAGATAGGGATTTAAAACCATCCCTGTTTTAATGGCAAATCGTTCAAACAACTCGGAATCGGGAACATTTTCAGGCTTGTAGGTCTTGGTGAATGCCTCTTGAGTTCTGTCTTTGCCTTTAACAAAGACCTTATCAATCCAGCTCATGTGATTGAGTCCGTAATAGTGTAAAAAGACATCAGTTCTTTGGCAGTTGGAGGTGTCGGCAAAGGTCTGAAGGGTGTTGATGGGAATATTACACAACCCTGCGAAACGTTCAAACCCCAATGTGTTGATCACAAATTCCGAGATCAACCCCGATGGGTTTGTGAAGTTGATGATGAGGGCATCAGGAGCAGCCCATTTTCTAACGGCTTCCACGTATTTTTCAACCATAGGCAAAGCCCTTAATGCACAGGAGAATCCACCCACGCCAGTTGTTTCCTGACCTATAAGGTTGTATTTTAAGGGGATGGTTTCATCATTGATCCGTCCCTCCAATAATCCCGGGCGATATTGCTGGAGGATGAAGTCCGCATCCTTCACCCCATCCTCAACATCAGTTCCCCAGCGGAGGGTGAATTTTTTTCCGGTATGTTCCACCATTCTTTCTGCAAGCTCCGCAACGGTCTTGAATTTGTTTGTTTGGTCGATATCCAGCAGGTAGACTTCACCCAGATCAATGTCCGAGGCGTGTTTAATCAGCCCATCCATCAATTCCGGGGTATATGTACTGCCCCCTCCGATGACTGTTATTTTCTTCATAGTCGTTTCCCCCTTTTATCATTAAGCATTTGTATATTTGACGTAAGTTGTGATCAATTGCCTGTAAATATCAGTAGTGATCTTGTGTCCGGCCTTTTCCATAGCGAAAAGAACCGCACCAATCACGGGGTCGTGATCAGGTAACACCAAGTTGTAATCATCTCCAACCGCTGTTTTAATCATTTTATACAAGATAGGATCGGCGTATTTAAAGACAGAACCCTCAAGTACAAGATTAAGGGGCAATTCAAATGTCATTTCCATTCGAAAGGCGTTGACAATAGTTTGAACCTCTTTTGAAATATCACAAAGAATTCCAAGAGCCGCTCTGTCATGCTGATGTGCTGCACGGTATAATGTACTTATCAAAGCGATATGCACATCCGGACCGATGTATTCCTGGTCTGGATACTCCGTTTTCATCATTTCCTGAATCGTAACCGAGTACTGTTTTTTCAACAATTCATGCATGATGGTCTTTGGTCCCCTGCCATCTTCTCCACGAATAATTGCAGAAGCTATCATTCCGGCTACGTAATAACCGCCCAATCTTTCACCGAAAAAAGAGCTGAAACCGCCCTTTCTCATGATTTTCTGTTTATTATACCCGTAACTGATGCTTCCGGTTCCGCAAGTCACAAGGATACCTGTTCCCTTTTCTGTTCCCGATCTCAAGGCAATCAAGCCGTCATTTTCAAAGGAATGATGTTCAATTTGAAGTTGATCCAAAATGGTTTTGATGACGACAAAATCATAATCCAGATCTGCCCCTGCTACACCGAAATAGGCGTGATCGAGATCCTTTTTTTGGATTTGTGCCTTACCGCATGCCTTTTCCACCAATTCATTTAAAACGGTAAAGGAATTTTCTTTTCCACAACTTTGGTAATTTGAGCCAATTCCTTTTTGTACCGTTAATATCTCTCCTGATTCATTGGCAATCACTACGGCCGTTTTCGTTCCTCCAATATCTGCACCCAAAAAAAACATACACTCCTCCATTTTTTCATGCTGTCGATACGCATTTAATCATCATAATGTTTCAAATTCCTGATCGATAATAACCTTTTTTGTCAACTTTTACAAATGACTCAGCAGATATAATCAAAAAGTTTGTTACAACAACAATCATAATAGAATGAAACTCGTTTCCGGTAAAGTCCGATAAAAAGGGATAAACTGGGATTATTTTCGATTATCCGAAAATAAGGATACATTTTTTTCTGAAACAGATGATTTTAAATTTAGAATTGTTATTCTTTAATAAAAACCGATAAAGGTATATTAATGATGACTTCAAGACTAAAATGTCTGAAATGTGATTGTTTATTTTGTTCCTTAGGTCAAAAAAATGAGAATAGAGAAAATACAACCCCCTATTTGTTCATAATCTAAAATAATTCGCTATAATCAGAAATGAAACAATTTTCAATGAAACATGTTTCACAATAGAATGAAAATGAACGGCAAATATAATTCTAATCCAGCGTTTTAGTTAGGGAAAAATTGCCAAAAATTTTAAAAGAGGTGTTTTTATGAAAATTCATTGGAAGGTTTTGCTTGGAGTGCTTTTGGTGTTACTCGTTTCAACGATGGCTTTCAGTTATGAAAGAGATGAATCATTTGTATTCGGTGGAGGCCTATGGGGAGCTCCGACAAACTGGAATCCTTTAACACCATGGGCTGAAGTTGCTGGAACCGGTGGGCTCGTTTACGAGTTCCTGTTTCATTACTACCCGCTAACAGACGAGTATCAACCCTGGTTGGCAGAAAAAGGCGAATGGGTTACACCGAAAGTATACGAACTTGAACTCAGAAAAGATGTCAAATGGACAGATGGGAAATCATTTACCGCTGAAGACGTTGTCTTTACCTTTGAAGTGGCCAGAAACAACGCCCTGCATTATTCCAATGTCTGGACATGGGTTACAAGTGTTGAAGCCCTTTCACCAACAAAAGTTAGATTTACATTTGGTGACAATCCCCATTATCAGGAATGGAAGATTATGCTTTACGATTTGAGAATCATCCCAAAACACATTTGGGCAGATATGTCACCGGAAGAATACCTGACAACAGCGAACAGGAATCCCGTTGGTACGGGGCCCTATATGGCAGATAGTACAGGACAGGACAGAATGGTATGGGTCAGAAATGATGACTGGTGGGGCAACGATGTATTCGGTCAGCCAAAACCCAAAAATCTGGTTAATCTTGTCATATATAATAATAACGTTGCACTCGGCATGTTGATGAAACGAGAACTGGATTTAAGTAACTTCTTTATCCCGGGTGTTCCAAAGATCAAGGATACATTTGGATTAACCACCTGGTTCCAAGACGCACCTTATATGATTCCTGAAAATGTTGCCCTGTTATTCCTCAACACAACAAAGGGTGCCATGCAAGACGAACCATTCAGAAGGGCATTGGCATTTGCCATCGATCCTGATATGATTGCTGAAAGAGTGTTTGAATATCAGGTGGAAGTTGCCAATCCCGCCGGACTACTTGGTGAAGGTTGGATGAAATACTACGACGAAGAAGTAGCAGCTGAACATGGGTTTGGTTATGATCCTGAAACCGCTGCAAAAATGCTTGATGAAAATGGTTTTGTCGATGCAGATGGTGACGGCTGGAGAGATGACAAAGACGGTAATGCCATGAAATTCGAAATCATCGTTCCCAACGGATGGACAGACTGGATGGAATCCATCAAGATCATTGCAAACAACTTGAAGGCTGTTGGCATTAACGCTGTACCCAGCTTCCCGGATTATGGTATTTACATGGATCAGATTCAAAATGGTACCTTTGATATGTGTATCAACAACTTCGGTTCCTCAAGAAGCACGACACCATTCAGTTACTGGAACTGGGTGGCTAACGATGAAATCGACGGAGAAATCGTAACAGATGGTAATTACAGCAGATACAACGACCCGGAACTCTTTACTCTAATCGATGAGTTCAATATCATGCAAGATTCAGACAAGGGCATTATGGATAAGGTATCACAGATACAGGCAAAGCTTCTCGAAGCAATGCCCTCCATTCCTCTTTGGTATAACGGACTGTGGGCACAAATGACAACAGATGTATGGACAAACTGGCCTACAGAGACCAATCCAACCGGATATCCCTGTTGTTGGGCAGGAAAAATGCAGTTTGGCTTTATAGAAATGCTTATAGAGCTTGAATAATAGATTCTAATGCCTTGATCAAAAGGCCCTTTTAAGGGCCTTTTGATTTATAGAGAGGAGTTGTTTTATCAACTATGAAAAAATACCTCGGAAAGAAAATATTCATTTACCTGATCACATTCTTTTTTGCTGTTACTATTGATTGGGCGATTCCCAGATTTATGCCGGGAGACCCTATTCAAATGCTCCTTTCACGTTTCCAGGGAATGGAAGGCGGGCGAGAAATCATTGAGGCGCAGATAACGGCTTCATTCGGATTGGACAGACCCCTGCTTGAACAGTATTTCAATTTTTGGGGTTCACTGTTCAAGGGCGATCTTGGTACGAGTATATATGCCTTTCCTGAACCGGTAATGAATATTATTCAACAGGCCATTATCTTCGATATATTGTTACTTGTTCCTTCCATATTACTCAGTTGGATCGTGGGAAATAAACTGGGGGCCTTTTCCGGCGTTAACAAGAAAGCGGATAAATACACCATGCCGTTTTTCTATTTTCTCACCTCATCCCCTTATTTTTGGTTTGCCGTTGTGGTGGTATTTTTCTTCGGGGTTCAGCTTCCCTGGTTCCCAATCAACAGTGCATACAGTTCCATGATGAGGCCGGGGTTTAATTTTGCTTTCATTGTTGACTTTTTACACCATTGGTTCCTGCCATTTTTAACGTTGTTTTTGGTTCAGTTGGGTGGTTGGGCTATTGGAATGAGAAATATGATCATCTATGAGATGGGATCCAACTATTCTAAATACATGGAATCTCTTGGTGCCTCTGAAAAATTGATTAGGAAATATGCCTTTAGAAACGGTGTGCTCCCACAGGTGACAGGCCTTGCCATAAGATTGGGAAACATCGTTGCCGGAGCACTGACCACTCAAATCGTGTTTTCTTATCCCGGATTGGGGTATGTCCTGCTTAAAGGGATTTTAAACCAGGATTATTTCCTTGTCCAGGGATGCTTCCTGTTCATCGTTATTTTTGTTTTGCTTGCCAATTTTCTGGTGGATATCGTTTACATGTTTATTGATCCCAGAGTCAGATTTTCCTATTCGGGGGAGGTGTAAGCCATGGCTAAAAGCGAATTTTGGAAAAAACATGAAAACCTCTATTTTGCAGTTACAAACGGGAAAGTTATATTTGGTCTGATCATTTTTATGTCCATACTGGCCTTGGCTATATTCGGTCCCATGTTTGCAAAATATGATTATGAAGAATTTGCCGGGCCTGGATATATGCCCCCTTCCAAGGATTTTTGGTTTGGCACAACGCTAATGGGGAAAGATGTTTTTACACGGGTTGTTTATGGTCTCCGATCAACTTTCGTTGTTGGATTTGTGGGTGGTACCATTGCCACTTTCGTCGGTTTGATTATCGGATTTCTCGCCGGGTATTACAGTGGTAAGTTAACCGATGAAGTATTAATGATGATCACCAATATCTTTTTGGTCATACCCACCTTGGCCTTGCTGATCATACTCTCAGCCTATTTGCCCTATAGGGGGATATTGAGTCAAAGCATCATTATTGGGTTAACGGCTTGGACATGGACGGCAAGGGCGGTAAGATCCCAGACCATGTCACTTAAAAATCAGGAATTTGTCAATTTGTCAAGGATTTCTGCAGCACCGGTCACGAAGATCATCGCGGAGGATATTGCGGCAAATATGTTTTCATATGTCTTTATGGTTTATATCATTCAGTTCACCGGTACGATTCTGGCAGCTGTCAGTCTCGAATTCCTCGGACTTGGACCCACACAAGGGATATCACTTGGGCTGGTGATGCAAAATGCCGTCAACTGGAATGCCATACAGCTTGGACTGTGGTGGTGGGCGATTCTACCCGGATTGTTATTGACCATATTAATCGTTTCTTTATACTTTATAAACACCGGATTGGATGAGGTGTTTAATCCAAGACTGAGGGAGATGTAGCCTATGTCGGAAAACGTATTGGAAATAAAAGACCTGAAAGCATATTATAAAATACTCAAAGGGGATGTCAAAGCCCTTGATGGTGTGACTTTTAACGTTAAAAGAGGAGAGATCCTTGGGATTGCCGGTGAGTCAGGTTGCGGGAAAAGTACACTGGCCAGCGCCTTGATTTTAAGAAAAAAACCGTTACAATATGTTTCCGGGGAGGCAAAACTTCTCGGGACTGACATCATGAAGCTTCCGGAAAAACAATTCAAAAAAATGAGATTGAAAAACATTTCTATTATCCCCCAGTACGCATTGGATGCCTTCAGTCCCACGAAAAAGATCAGAATCTTTATCTCAGATCTTGTGAGAGAACATGGGATTAGGCCGAACAGGAAATTTTTCAAAAAAGTGGAAGAGCGACTGGACATGATCAACCTTGATCCTTCAGCTTTAGACCGATATTCCATCGAATTATCCGGGGGGATGAAACAGCGAATGATCATGATCATCTCCACGATTTTGGATCCGGATTTCATCATAGCAGATGAGATTACATCGGCTTTGGATGTGAGCTCACAGCGTTTTGTTGCTAATATGCTGGTGAAGTTGAGAGATGAAGGCATCACCGGATCGGCCATCTTTATCACCCATGATTTGTCCATACTCTACCAGATCGCTGAACGTATCATGATCATGTATGCGGGTCATTTTGCAGAGATTGGCCCCACGGATGAGATTGTGTCCAACCCGAGACATCCCTACACGAAGGCGTTAATCGGATCGCTGCCCCAGGTGGGAATTCAGTATAAGGAAAACAGGCTTTCGGGTATCAAAGGAACACCGCCTCATCTGTTGAATATCGGAGAGGGGTGTCGATTCCGTTTCAGATGCCCTTATAAGACCTCAAAGTGTGAGGAAACGCCCCAAATGGAACGAATAACGGATAATCACTTTGTTTCATGCTGGCACTGGAAAGAGAATTTCTCTGATATAAACACGTCCGGAGGTGAGAAAGATGGAGAATAAATGTATCATGAAAGTGGAAAATCTAACCAAGGTTTTCACTTCCGGAATCATCGCCGGTGAAAAGACGTTAGCCGTGAAAGATGTTTCCTTCAAAATGGATCAGGGGAAAGTCATCTCTCTGATCGGGGAAAGCGGCAGCGGGAAAACGACGATTGGAAGACTCATTCTCAAACTCCTGAAGCCCACAGAGGGAAAACTGTATTACAACGGACAGGATATTACGGATATCAACAGTAAACGTGAAAAAAAGGCGTATTACAAAAAGGTTCAAGCCATTTTCCAGGACCCCTTTTCTTCATTTAATCCTCTTTTCAGGATTGACAGGATTTTTAATATGCTGTTTAACAGTTTTATGAAAGATGTGAAGGACAGAGAGAGCATGATAGAAGAGGCACTGGAAAGTGTTAATCTGAATCCCAAGAGAATTTTGAACAAATTCCCCCATCAGCTAAGCGGTGGGCAACTGCAAAGGCTGCTTATCGCAAGGGCTTTATTACTGGAGGTGGATATACTCATTGCCGATGAATTGATCAGTATGCTGGATGCCTCCACACGAATTGGGGTCTTGAACCTTCTGGTGGAGTTATGTAAGAAAAATGGGATGACCGTGTTGTTTATCACCCATGATTTGAATCTGGGGTACTACATCAGTGATATAACACTGATCATGTACAAAGGTAGGCTTGTCGAGAAAGGGGATACCAAAAGCATTTACGAAAATCCCGTGCACCCTTACACGCAGATGCTTTTTGAATCCATCCCCGAAATAGGTAATAGATGGGATAAAAATGTTGAATTTTTACCCGAAACGGTCATCAATGATGTCAAGCAGTTTTATAAGACCAATACAGGACAGGGTTTCAAAGAAGTTGAACCGGAACATATGGTATTGTTTAGCGAGTAATAAAAAAACAGCCATAAGCAGAGGTGAATGATGCCGACATTAAGAGAAATATCAATGAAAACCGGAATAAGTATTGCCACCTTTTCCAGGGTCCTAAACGGAAGCGAAAAGGTTTCGGAAAAAATGAAAAAAAAGGTTTATGCTGCCTTGAAACAATACAAATACCAACGAACGGCCATGATCAGCAATCGGATCAAAAGTCTTGTCGGCATCATCGTACCCGATTTGAGAGGGTATCATTATCCCGAATTAACCTTGGGGATTGAAGAAGCTCTTTTGGAGAGCGGATACGAATTTTTTCTTGCCAATACCAAACAGGAACTGAACAAAGAAATCGATATTATTTCAGAATTGTATGAAAGAAAGGCCGATGGTATCGTTTTATGCACCTCCGACAGCGATGATGAACAAATCAAACATCTTCTTGATTCAACGATTCCCGTTGTGGGTGTGGACAGAAAAGACAGCGAAATCAAGATCGACAGTGTCAGTATAGACAATTACAACAGTACCAAGATCGCAGCCAATTACCTTTACGAATGCGGCCACAGAGATGTCTTATTTGTAGAGGGCGAGGAAATCGTCTATTCGGCAAGATTAAGAAAAAAGGCCTTTATGGATATGGAGATGGAAAAGAAAGATTTTCACGTCCACTATGAACCCGGAGATTTTGAACCAGAGACGGGATATATCGGTATGAAAAATGCCTTGAAAAAAGGCACCATCTTCACCGCTGCCTTCTTCGTTGACGACTGGATGGCCTATGGTGGGATGCGTGCATTGTATGAAGCGGGCATACGTGTCCCCGAAGACATATCCGTCATGGGGTTCGATGATGCCCCGTTAAGCCGCTATATGACACCAAGCCTAACAACCATCCTCCAACCCCGATTTGAGCTGGGCTATACTGCCGGACAATTGATCATGAACCGGATATCCGGCAAGGAAAAAAGTAAAGTCAAAAGAAAGATCATGCTGAATACGGAGCTTGTTGTGAGGGAATCAGTTAGGAAGCTTAATTGAGAAAAAAAACAATCCACCCCCCCCGCCAGGGTCGGCACCCCCCCACGGGGGGGATTTTAATT